>CALCPB010000089.1 GCA_937897665.1 uncultured Halomicronema sp.
CAGGTGAGCCTGACGCCAGTAGTCTTCGATCAACAGACGCATCCGGGCACCTTTGGGATGCCAAAACACCAGCCCACCTCCAGCGGCCTCTTGAATACTGAACAGATTTAAGGTCTGCCCCAGTTTGCGATGGTCGCGGCGTTTGGCTTCTTCTTTTTGGGTCAGGTAGGCTTTGAGTTGTTCTGGCGTTTCCCACGCGGTGCCGTAAATGCGCTGGAGCTGCGGTTGGCTTTCGTCTCCTCGCCAGTAAGCTCCGGCCACACTCTCTAGCGCAAAGGCTTTGGGGTGCAGTTCACCCGTGCGGCTCAGGTGAGGGCCGGCGCACAACTCCCACCAGCAACGAGTTGCTGGGCTCGGGGTATTGGCCGGGGGCGGATTGAACAGAGACGGCTCTGCGGAGGAGGGCAGCGAGTCGGGACAGCCGATGTAGTAGCGGGTAATCGGCTCATCAGCGGGAATGCTGTCGAGAATTTCCAGCTTGTAGGGCTCGTTCAGCTGCTCAATTTCAGCCCAGATGTCATCGCGCGCCACGGTTTCGCGAATGATCGGCAGATTCGCCCGAATAATCCGCCGCATTTCGGTGGTGATGCGCTTGAGGTCCTCAGGGGTAAATGGCTCAGCCCGGTCGAAGTCGTAGTAAAAGCCCGTCTCGGTACAGGGGCCAATGGTGACTCTAGTCTCTGGGAACAGGGTTTGTACCGCCATAGCTAAAACGTGGGCACAAGTATGGCGAAGCCGTGCCAGCTGCTCTACATCAGCAGCTGATGGGCTGGTCGCGGACTGGGGACGAGAGACCTGACTGACCATGAAAAGCCAAAATTAGAATGATTATCATTCTCAATTTATCATGGCACTAGAGAATTGAGTGTTTTCGCAAGCGGTGCAGTTCCTCGACTTTCACCTACAGCCACAGATTTCCTGTGTAAAGAGAATTCTCTGGTTTTAAGAAAGTCTCGTCTGCTAACTTTTCCAACTCACGGGGAAGCGGTTTCAGCTCGAAGACTCTCAATAGCCAAGGCCACCGAGCACTCAATTGATCTGCATAGATCGAAGTGTGGATCTGAAGGCGATGGAAGAAAAGCTGATGAAGTGTGTCGCAGAAGGATGATCAACAAACCCTGAGCAATTCCAGGTAGGCAACGGAGAGATGACTATACTGAACTCGTCAGCTTAATACCCCTTTGCAGGTGATTAGGCTGACGTATTTCTATTTAAACGCCCAAAGCAGGGAATTAGGCTAAGAAGTTTCTACCTAAACGGCCATTTAAGAGAGTTATGTGGAATGCTTCTCTCTAAATCAATGGTTTGCGTTTCGGACAGGGAAGGGGCATGAAGCGTAGCAACGCAACGACTGAACGGCTTTTTAAGAATGCCGGTATTGAAGTAGGGATGCGTGTTCTGGAACTAGGATGTGGCCCTGGAGAGGTCACAGAAGTACTTTCAGAATTGATTGGTGCTTCCGGACAGGTGTTAGCAATAGACCGCAGCAACGAGATGTTGGCGATCGCGCAGGATCGGTTCCGCGAGAGTGGCATCAGGAACGTCCGCTTTCTTTGCGCGGACCTCAGCGAAGGCCCTAGCTTTCTGCAAGGGATCGCGCAGCCTGCATTTGACGCCATCGCTGGGCGGCGCGTTCTTATGTACTTGTCGAAACCCGATGCCGTGATTCGGGGCTTGCTTCCTTGGCTGACGCCGCGAGGCATAGTCATTTTTGAGGAGGCAGATTCCACGATTGGTCCGGGTAGAGTAGCCTCGATGCCTAGCCACGATAAAGCCGTAGCGTGGTTGGGCGAAATGCTGGCAGTGGAAGGCGTTGACCGGTCTATGGGCTTCCATCTTCCGGCTACACTTACGCAGGCTGGGCTGAGGCTTGAGGGCATCTGGGCCGAGGCGGTAATCGAGGGTCAGGGCGACCAGTATCCGCTCCCTGAACTTCTGCGGTTGCTCGGCCCCCGACTAGAGTCCGCAGACGTTGCGACGAGGGCAGATATAGAACAACTGACGGCGCAAATTATCGCCGAAGCGAATGATCCCACGCAAGTTTATATGAGTGGAATGCGCTTCTGCGCTAGCGCCAGAAAGATTTAGACCTGAGATGATAATAAATAATGAGGCAATGCACCGGAGCTGCGATCCGGGCCTTTCCATTTTCAACAGTCATCGCGATCGCGGCCCGGTGATTGCGGACATTGGGCAACCGGGGAGGATCGTTTGAAACCGAAAGTGATTCTGTATACTGCGGCGAGCTTGGATGGTCGAACCACGGGTTTCTCTGTCGACATGGGTCTGTTCTACTCACTGGCGCAACGCTGGGGTGAAAACGCATCCCTCGTGGGCTGTGATACCCTTCTCAATGCACCGGATGAGATACCCGAAGATGAGGCATCCGAAGTCTCCACCATCACACCGAGTGCAGACGATTCACGTCCCATCCTGGTGGTGCCGGACAGCCGCGGCAGACTCAAGAGCTGGCACTATAGGCGAGAACAGCCGTAGTGGAAGGATTTCATTTCTTTGTGCACCAAGAGCACACCTCCCGAACATGTTGAGTACCTGAAACGCAACGGCATCAAGACCATAACGGCAGGCAAGGAGCACGTAGACTACAGCCAAGCCCTCGACGCCCTGCATCGTCAGTTCGGGACGACCGCAGTTCGGGTTGACAGCGGCGGAACACTAAACGGGGTCTTGCTCAGGGCTGGACTGGTCGACGAACTCCACCTTCTGGTGCATCCGACCCTGGTAGGCGGGATTACACAGAAGACATTCTTTCTGGATACGAATTCGAAGCCGGCAGGTGAGAT
>CALCPB010000090.1 GCA_937897665.1 uncultured Halomicronema sp.
ATAGCCAAAGATCGTATAAGTCGTTTGCTCAAGGGTGCATTTCATCAATTAGGCTAAAAAGCCATGGAGTTTGGCTCCAGAGTGAAGCGGGCCGGTCAAACAGCCGCCTCGAAAGCTAGCGGTTTTCATCTGAAAATAGCGGCCATATTCTTGGACTAAAATATCGGCTGCGACCTTGGAAGCACCAAACAAGGAATGTTTGGAATCGTCAATACTCATCGATTCATCAATGCCGGTATGGAAGGGATGATCGGCATCAATTTCCCAACGCAACTCCAGCTCTTTGAGGGGCAAATAGTTGGGGGTATCACCATAAACCTTATTGGTGGAGGTGAAGATAAAGACGGCTTGCGGACAAAACTGACGGGTGGCTTCTAACAGCACTAGCGTGCCGTTGGCATTGACGGTGAAGTCAGTGTGGGGGTCGTTGGCAGCCCAATCATGGGAGGGCTGAGCGGCAGTGTGAATAATCAAAACCGTATCAGCGCCGTATTCTTTGAACAGGCTCTCAATCGCTTCGCGATCGCGAATGTCGATGCTTTTATGCTGATAGCGATCGCCATATTGATCGATCAGTAACTGCCGGTTCCAATCCGTTGAGGCCGTCTCGCCAAAAAAGACGGCTCGCATGTCGTTATCAATCCCAACGACATTGAAGCCTAATCCCGCAAAAAAATGCACCGACTGCGAGCCAATTAAGCCCGCAGAGCCTGTGATAATAACCGTACTCATCTCACACCTGAAGTTCACAACATAACAATTTAGACATTACCTCAGCGCACTGGTTTAGAGGCTTTGACAAACAGCTGACTGCCAAAAATTGGCCAAACAATAGGCAGCTTGAGATAGAGCCGTAACATCCAAGCCTTAGTCGGTCGTCCCTTGGTCGAAAAAGGCAGGAATCGGGGAATTAGGGTGTCGATGCGAAACTCTAAGGCTTCCAAAACCTCGACTAAAGACTGGTGAGTGATTGGCAAATAATGATCAATAAAATCGAAATATTCTCGATAGGAATATTTAAAATTGGGCTGAATAACTAACAATCTACCGCCCGGTCGTAGCTTTTGAAAACAGAAGCTCAGCACTTCGAATAGCTGATCTTGATCCTCTAAATGCTCAAAGAAATTAGAGACGAATATAACATCGAAACAATCATCGTCTACCTTGGTTTGCTGATGATGATCAAGAATATCAATATTCAGCACATTGACATTAGCTGCCGCAAATAGCCGAGAATCTGGATTCAGATCGATTAAAGTCTTTGACGTGGCGGTAACCTGATTGATGAATTCGCAATATCCCCCGGCAATGTCCAACACTGCAGCGCCTGGGGGAACATGTTTTTGTAGAAAATCCTGTATGAGCACCTGCCACAGCCGCAATTTCGATTTTTGTTCGCTGCTGTTAAACCGATTTTCGTACAAACGTTTCAAAAAGACAGCTTTGTCCATTCTTTTGGTTTTAATAGAGGTTAAAGGTCGCGCCAGCGATGCGAAAATCAGTGAGTTGTCTTTTGAGCGGAGCCTTGGACGCAGCTTTTTACAGAGAATCAAAGAAGATGGCTGCAATCTGCTCAGGCAAGTATTGTTTGTAGAAAGCTGTAAAGTTATCAGGCCAAGACAGGCAAGCGGTTTACGGGATGGTCCTGCTGAGTGCTGGCCCATCAGAACCGTCTAGGCCAGGATGGGGCGCAGCATCGTTTCATAGGTCAATAGCCATTTGTAAATCTCTTCTAAAGTCTGTTCGGGGGTATGGGTTGGTTGCCAACCGGTTTGGCTGTGAATCAAGGTATTGTCCATCACAAACAATGGGATATCGCCGACCCGTTCTTCGGCAACTGGTTGAATATTGATGGATTGCTGAGTAATTGTTTCACACAACGCAGTGGTTTCCAATAGGGATAGGCTGCCTTCTAGGCCTCCGCCCACATTGGCAACCGCGCCATCGAGCGCGGCAAAATTAGCAAGCTGGTATTCCACTAGATTCAGCAGGTCCTGCACGTGGAGTAAATCACGGACTTGCTTACCGCCGCCGCCATAGCCGATATATTTGAGCGATTTTTGATAGTGGTGCGCGGCGACCCACAAAACAAACACGCCTTGATCCACTTTGCCCATTTGCCAGGGCCCGGTCACGACGCCACAGCGATTAATCACCGCCTTTAAACCATAGGCGTGGCGATATTCCTCAATCAACAATTCTGAGGCCAATTTGGTCGTGCCGTAGAGGCTGCGATAGCCTGACAGAGAGAATTTTTCAGCAACACCCCGTGCCGAAAATCCCGTTAATGTCTGTTGGGGAGCGATGCTAAAGCGAGTTTTTTCTTCTACTAACGCAATTGATTTCAGCGGCTCAATGGGATACACCCGACTCGTCGATAGAAAGAGGAGATCGGCGTGGGTCTTACGGGCTAGCTCCAAAATATTAATGGTGCCGACCAGATTAGTTTGCAGCACATAGTCAGGAGATGAAAAGCCCGCTAAAACAGAGGGCTCTGCCGAACAATCAATGATGGTGTCAACGTTGAAGACATCGGGCGAGAGATCGGTTGCTAGACGAATATCTCCATGAAAAAATTGAATGCCCGCATCCTTAAGGCGACTGAGATTGAGTTCGGAACCGCGCCGTTTGAGATTGTCTAAACAGATGATTTCCCAGGCTTTAAATCGCTGTTTCAGGCCAATGGCAAGGGAACTCCCAATAAATCCAGAACCCCCACAAATCAGAACTTTATGCGTACTAACCATTGATTTTTGCCATCTTTTTGCGATTGCTCCGGTGATAATCTCCGCGTGAGAGATGCCGTTCGAGCCAAATATACAGAACGACAAAGAGGTAGCGGCTACCCATTTCTTTGATTTTGAGCTTGGAAACGCCAGTTTTTCGATTCTGCCAGGTAATCGGCATCGTAGTGTAAGAATAACCGCGAGAAATGGCTTTTAAGGGCATTTCCACCGTCAAGTTGAAATGATGGGAGATGAGGGGAGAAATGCCCTCAATGACGTCGCGCCGATAGAGCTTAAAGGCATTGGTCGTGTCATTGAAACCCAGGGAGAAAATGATTTGGATAAAGAGATTGGCTAGGCGATTGATGAAGAGTTTGTGGGCCGGGTAGTCAATTACTTTGCCCCCCTTCATAAACCGTGAACCAAAGACACAGTCGTAGCCTTCTTGTAATTTATAAAAATAGCGGACAATGTCTTCGGGGCGGTCGGAGCAGTCAGCCATAACGATCGCCACTGCATCGCCCTCAAAATTTTCTAACCCACACCGCACGGCAAAGCCAAACCCGTTGGGATAGTAATTATTGAGATAGCGGACAGACTGATAGCGATCGCTCAGTTCCTGAAGCAATGATTCAGTGCGATCGCGGCTGTTGTCATTCACGACCAAGATTTCGTAAGCAATGCGCTCTGCCGATAACACCTCAACAATCGCCTCAACGGTCGAGACGATGCTGCCTTCTTCGTTATAGGCGGGCATTACAATCGAGAG
>CALCPB010000091.1 GCA_937897665.1 uncultured Halomicronema sp.
CCATATCTGTCAGCTGCTCAACCGTTAGTCGACGCATCTTACCCCGTCAAGTCAATGCCGCACTTGGCAGGATAAGATGATTTCCGCAACCCCCAAAAAGCGGTCGGGTTAACTTACGCAAAGGGGCTCTATCGACTTCAAGAAAGTCGGGCGGCTACATCACCATGCCGCCATCAATTGTCAGCACCTGACCAGTGATATAAGCTGCTGCCGGATCCGCCGCCAAAAAGCGAATCAATCCGGCCACCTCAGCGGCTTCGCCATAGCGACCGAGGGGAATGTATTTGAGAATCTCTTCGGTGTTGGACAGGTCTTCGGTCATATCGGTTTTGATAAAACCGGGAGCCACGGCGTTGACGGTGACACTGCGGGAAGACATTTCTTTGGCAATTGTTTTGGTAAAGCCAATGACGCCCGCCTTAGCCGCGCTGTAATTGGCCTGTCCGGGATTGCCCATGAGTCCGGCCACCGAAGCAATATTGATAATCCGGCCCGATCGCTGCTTAAGCATCAGCTTGCTCACCGCGCGGGTACACAAAAAGACGCCAGTCAGGTTGAGATCAATCACCGCCTGCCAATCTTCGGGCTTCATGCGCAGCAGCAGCGTATCGCGGGTAATGCCCGCGTTGTTAACCAGCACATCCACCCGGCCCCATTTCTCAGTCGTGGCTTTAATCAGGGCATCCACCTGATCGGCCTGAGAGACGTCAGCCTGCAGAGCGATCGCGCTACCGCCATCGCCGGTAATGGTGGCCACCACCGCATCAGCAGCCTCGCTAGAGCGGGCATAGTTCACCACGACGTGCGCGCCTTCAGCCGCCAGCGCGATCGCGGTAGCCCGGCCAATTCCCCGCGAGGCTCCCGTCACAACGGCAACCTGATCTATAAGCAGCGCTGACATGGCGTTTTCTCCTGATCTGCAATCCCAATCCAAAGGGCTATCTTACGCCATCCAGCCATCCTGTTAAAAGATTCCGGTATCTGGCAGCCCGCTAGCCAAATGCGGATTAGCCTACAAAAGTCGAATCGCCTTTCGCTGCAATGGCTACCAAACAGAAGTTCACCAGTTTTGCTGATTTGCTTGCCCAGAGCGAGCTGCCCGTCCTCGTCGATTTTTATGCGACGTGGTGCGGCCCCTGCCAAATCATGTCGCCGATTTTAGAGCAGCTCAATACTCAGCTCAGTGGTCAAATCAAAGTCGTCAAAATTGACACTGATCGCTATGCGCAATTGGCTTCGCAGTACCAAATTCACGCACTCCCGACCCTCGTTTTATTCAAAAACGGCCAGCCCGTTGAGCGCATTGAGGGCGTACAAACGGCGGATCAGCTGGCTCAGCGTTTGCGTTCCCATCTCTAACCAGGCCACTTGTCGAAAGGTTTGTAACGATATTGCTGTTCGTTGCGCTGGCCGAGCCCCAGCTGGATGAGGGCTAGAGAGCACTCCTGCATGCCGCCAATTCACCGCTGCCAGAGACTTCCAGCCCCTCGCATGGGTCATCAGCCACGCAAGGCATCACACAGCCCTGATGACCGAGTGTGTGCAAATGCAAATCTCCTGCCAGATAGAGACGCGGCATTGGCTATGGTAATATTCTGGTGATTAGGAAAGGTAAGGATATCTAAGGCATGTCAGCCGTACAAGTAACCGATTCTTCATTCAAGCAAGATGTGCTTGAGAGCGAACTCCCTGTTCTAGTCGATTTTTGGGCTCCCTGGTGCGGCCCTTGCCGAATGGTGGCTCCAGTCGTAGACGAAATTTCTGAGCAGTACGACGGTCAAGTTAAAGTCGTTAAGCTCAACACTGATGAAAATCCCAGTGTTGCCAGCCAGTACGGCATCCGCAGCATCCCCACGCTGATGATTTTCAAAGATGGTCAGCGGGTTGACATGGTGGTCGGTGCAGTTCCCAAAACCACCCTCGCCAATACGTTAGAAAAATATCTCTAGGTTGCAACTTCTCGGCAACCGCTTCTGAGACCACAAATTGATTACCGTCTTGGTCTTTAGCAAGGCGTCATGATTAACTTCATGGCGCCTTACTTTAGCGAATACGTCAAAACTGGGAAGTAACGAAAACAGCCGCGCCAGAAATCTCCTGGCGCGGCTGTTACCGGTCAGCCCTTTGATCTAAGGGCTGACCGCTGAGGCATTAGATCCGCACAGTGGAACCATCGAACAGCGGCACCGACATCGAGAAGTTTTCCGCGTAAGTCAGCTTTTGCTCCTCTAAGATGCCGATCGCGATCGCTTCGCCCAAGCGCACCGACTCAGAATAGTCAGTGAAGTAGTGCACGCCAGCCCAGTTGCGACCAATCGAGATGTTGGACGCCAGCTTATTGAGTTCCCCTTCTACGGTCAGGTCGGGGGTGCCCGTCGCAACTTCGAGGGAAGTGCCGCAGGGAGCCGGATAAACATAGGGCTGAGGCAACACGTAGCGGTGATCGAAAAAGGCCTTGAGAATCGTCACGCAGGCCCCCGCCACTGTCGCATGACCCGCGCCATAGGCCGGGTGCATGGGCGACCCTTCGGGAAAAGCCATCGGTAAGAGATAGCTCGTTGCCAACTCTTGATCGCAATCGCGACCGTCTTGAATGCGATTTTGACGCGCATTGTGGTCGCGCACAGCTTCTAACAAACCCGAATGGGTCAGGCGCTCGCAGAGCGCTTCAAACGACTGGAACGTCGGAGTGCCAGGGGTGTTTTTCATGCGGTGCAAACGTCCGCCAACGCCTTCGGGGCGCAAACGACGATGCACGTTGAACTTCTGAAACCGCACCGCTTTAAGGGCTCGCGTTGCCACCTCAGTCACTAGCGACAAGATGTGTGGCCCACCAAATTGAGCAAAGCCCTGCTGCCGATCAATCACATCAGCCTGCTGAAAGGGAACGCCCGGATCGAAGGGGGCATTCAGCGCTAGCAGCGACAGGCAGGCGTTGAGATACGCCTGGTACAGCGCATCATAGTGGACGTAAGTCGCCAAATCACGGGGGGTAGCGATAAAGCGATAACGGGCTTCGGGGCAACCGTCTTCATAGATTTCCGTACCGCGCAGGTCCGCCCCATTTTGCACATCTAGCCATCCCTGCCAAGTGGTCATGTAGTCGCGATAAGGGGTCGCTACGCGCACCTTGTTTTGCCAGACCTGCGCCCCGTAGCGAACAAATCCAGCGCGGGCACTCGCTTCAGTTTGGGCACCGCTGCTGCCGAGTTCCGGCGTGCCCGCACAAAGAAACTGCGAGAGGTAAGGGCCGACAGTGTCGCCAAAGGTCGTCCCCCGGAAAACGTTTTGCGGCGTCACTTGACCCCGGCGGCGAGCCTCTGCAGCTGGCGAGAGTCCGGCAATTTCGCCCCCTTTGAACCAGGTCAGGCAATTCAATCGGGCGATCGCCGTCTGCACATCTTTGTCATAGTCAAACTTGGCAAAAGGGACATCGCGAGTCAGCGCCATTTCATAAACTTCTGCCATTTCAGCAATCAGTTCTTCGCTATCGGCGACGGGCACCGGCGGCATAGTCACCGCCTGAGCATCGGGACCTTGCAGGTCAAACGTATTACCCGCCCCCTGACTTTCCGGAGCTCGGACGCCGACAGGGCCACCTTTAGCGCGCTGCACATCGGCCGAATTAGTGAATCCCGATTGCCAAGTAATTGGTTGGTTGGGCTGAGCCCCTTTGGCAATTACTTGACCGTTACTATCGCGCTGCAAAGGGCCTAAAGGCGTATCGCGAAAGTCACGAACATCGCCAGAGTCAATGGCGCGGACAAATTGTTGAAAATCGTTGGGGTCAGCAATGAGACCATCATCTTCTCGGTGGGGTAAGCCTTTCGTGTAACTAGCAGTGTAGGAAGGCTTACCGCTGCGAATAGCATCTTCAGCATTGGCACCTTCGCCCGCCTGCGCGAAACGATTTTTCAGCTCTTCACCATTCGCTTCATGGACGGAATGCTCTCGGTCAAAGGCAGTTTTTGCAGCTTCAATACGAACGTTGAGGGCTTGATTACGACGTGATTCCATGGGGGGCTATTACCTTCGCGTAAAATTTTTCAAGTTTCACACCCATAGGTAATTCAACAATCTCACTTTTTTAATTCCAGATTTCTCTAAGTAATTTCCACTATCTCCTCGCAAACTAAAATCAAGCTTTCAGCTTGAGATCGTTGCCAAAACAGAATTTTAAGGACTTTCGCCAAAAACAAATTAAATTCAGAAAAAACCCAAAAAGGCTCAAAACCATCCAAAGCAACATCCAATTGATTGTCAGCTCAAACAGAAATAATACGCTCTGCAAATAAGAGCTTCCGGAAAGGCACAACAAAAATCCAAAATAGTTTTCCTGACAGTTCATTACTCTCTTAAAACAGATAAAAGCATCTCTCTATGACAGTTTTCTGAGTGGTTTTTTATTCTATTCCAAAAATTTTTAGCGGTTTTCTTTCGTCTAGGCCTCAATTTTCTGCCACAATTCCACGAAACAATTT
>CALCPB010000092.1 GCA_937897665.1 uncultured Halomicronema sp.
ATTCTCTTTACTGATGGCCAACCACCTCATCCTTTCCGAGTGATCTAACTCTAAATCAGAGGTTTCCACTAGAAACCGATCTAACATCGCAGTGGTTATCAATAAAGGATTATTGGGCTGCTCAAATGGCTCTAATGCTTTTTTCGGTAGAGAAAATTCTGGCATATCTGATTTGAAGAACTAAAAGGGCGTGGCTCTTCAGGGTTTAGTATGCTGCTGAGAGAACTTAGAGGCTGAACTCCTCGTTGTGCATGACTTTCAGGGCTCTTGTGATTGACGTTGGCGCAATCCCTTGCTGCGTAAGACCTGCAGATAAATAATGCCTTCAATTGCATCACAGATCCTGAAGATTTAGCTGGCGGAGGCTTATGGCATTGATTCGATTAGTGCTCTCAGCATCCGATTGACTGATTCAGGAGTGGTAAATACCTGGGCCACATCTTCATCTAAAACGACGACGATCCGTTTCTGCGAGCCGTCATGAGTTGCAAATCGATTCGGCTTTACTTTTGTATAGTCAAGGCGATATTCATCTAAAAGCTCATCTGCGGCAGGCGGTGAGTTCTCAGAGGGCAGATTGTTCATAATCCTCACGTTCCTGACAAGTGGCTAAACGGGCGCTGACGAGCAGATACGGTTTGATCGTTCACTAAAGGCGACCAGTAATAGTCGATTTTGTTGAGAGTGGCCGATGATGATTTCTCGACGTTCTTCAGCAGAATGAGCTTCATCGTCGAAGATGACTGCCAGCGGGTTCTCAAACACAGTTTGAGCTTCTTTAAAGCTAACACCGTGCTTCTTTAGGTTGGCGGCCGCTTTTGACAAATCCCACTCAAATTTCATGTCTCTGCTGATTCGATGCTCAACCGCTGAATTGCCTTGACTGCCGCTTCGATCGCGATCGCCACATGCGTCCAGTGGGTACCGCCCTGGCAATAGACTACGTACGGCTCTCGCAGGGGGCCATCGGCAGAGAGTTCTGACGTGCTGCCGTCGATGAAGGTGCCGCCTGCCATGACCAGCTCGCTGTCATAGCCCGGCATGCCCGCCGGGATGGGTTCTACGTAAGATTCCACCGGCGAATGCTGCTGGATCGCTTTGCAAAAAGCGATTAGCTTTTCGGGGGAGCCCAGTTTGATCGCTTGAATGACGTCGCGCTGGCGATCTGCTGCCGGGGGATGCACCGCGTAGCCGAGTTGCTCAAAGGTGTAGGCGATCAGCGCATTGCCCTTCATGGCTTCCCCCACCATTTGCGGCGCGAGAAACAAGCCCTGAAACAACAGCCGATTTTGATTGAGGCTGGCCCCGCCGCTGCTGCCGATGCCAGGGGCAGTTAGGCGACAGAGGGCTATTTCAACCAGGTCTTCGCGTCCCGCCAGGTAGCCGCCGGTGGACGCGATCGTGCCGACTGGATTTTTGATCAGTGAGCCCGCCATTAAGTCCACCCCGACGGCGGTCGGTTCGCGATCTTCCACAAATTCGCCGTAGCAATTATCGACAAAGCAAACCGTGTGGGGATTTTGCTGCTTGACCACCTGCACAATGCGCTCAATTTCAGCAATGGTCAGGCTGCGCCGCCAGCTGTAGCCGCACGATCGCTGGATCAGCACCATGCGTGTTTCGGGCTTTATTGCCTGTTCTAGGCTCTCCCAGTCAACGGAAGCGTCTATAGTAAGGGGTAGTTCACAATAAGTAACACCAAACTCTTTTAGAGAACCCTGGTGATTACCCCGAAGCCCGATCACCTCTTCTAAGGTGTCGTAGGGCGAGCCAGCCACGGCCAACAGTTCGTCACCAGGACGCAAAACGCCAAATAAGGCACACGCGATCGCGTGAGTTCCTGAAACCAACTGCACTCTGACCGCAGCGGCTTCCGCCTGCATGACATCGGCAAAGACGCGATCCAACGTGGCGCGGCCCAGGTCATTGTGACCATAGCCAGACACACTGGCAAAATGGTGACTGCCTACCCGGTGCTTACCCATGGCTGCCAGCACCCGACTCAGATTGGCTTTGACCTGCAGGTCAATACGCCAAAAGATCTGGGAGAGTGCGACCTCAGAGACTTGCAAGTTGTCTGGGGAATTCATCGGGGAATCAATGTCTATGCTGTGTAGAGTTCATTCTCCTGTGAGTTGGTATCTTCCTGTCCAAAATCTGAGAAATTGTGCATGACAACCGCTATTCGAAATTTAGATAGACCGACTGTTGATTGGCCGACCACCCTCTTTATGGTGGCGATTCATGGCTTAGCTTTGCTGGCCTTGATTCCCGGTAACACGACCTGGGCTGCTGTTGGCGTGGCGCTGGTGCTGCACTGGATTACTGGCTGCCTCGGCATTACTTTGGGCTGGCACCGGCTGATCGCCCATAAAAGCTTTGAAGTGCCTAAGTGGCTAGAGTATTTCTTTGTGGTTTGCGGCACGCTAGCCTGCCAGCATGGCCCCATTGTGTGGATTGGGCTGCATCGCCATCATCACCGGTATTCCGATCAGCCTAACGATCACCATGATGCGGGCAAAGGTTTCTGGTGGAGCCACATGGGTTGGTTGCTGAGAGAAGTGCCGGCGAAAGATGAGATCCACAAATTTACCCGCGACATTGCGGATGATCCGGTTTACAAATTTTTTGAAAAATACTTTTTGTCGATGCAGTTGCCCTTGGGCATCGTCCTTTATCTGATGGGCGGTTGGCCGTTTGTCATCTGGGGCATTTTTGTGCGCCTGGTGGTGGTGTACCACTGCACCTGGTTTGTGAATAGCGCCACTCATAAGTTTGGCTATCGCACTTACAACACCGACGATACTTCCACCAACTGCTGGTGGGTGGCCCTCGTTACCTATGGCGAAGGCTGGCACAACAACCACCATGCTTATCAGCACTCGGCCCGTCACGGCCTGAAATGGTGGGAAATTGATGTTACTTGGTTGCACATTCGTCTGCTGCAATTACTCGGTTTAGCTCGCAAGGTTAAGGTAGCTGGTTCGTAGCGGGATACTCGGGAGATTGGAAAACTCCTACCTGAAGCAAAAAAGGGGCCATTGGCCCCTTTTTTATTGCCGCTGATGGCATGCGTCATGCCGCTGCTTTGAAGGCTAACCAACTGCAACGGGTCTGCCTGCAGGGGTTATATCGAGTTGAGGACGGGACGTTGCCCAAACAACCCTTCGAGTGATTCGGGTTGCAGGTGAGCGTTCCAGCTACAAATCTGTCGCAGCACGCGGGTAAAAATATAGGCCAGTTCTGCTCCGGATTGGAGGTTAGATAGCTGAACGATGGTTTTGCTAGTTGTGCGATCGCCTTGATGATGATCAAACATGTTTAAAGCCTGGGTTGCCATGGTGAGCAGGCGACGCTGCACTGAGTCACCAAACCCCCAGCGAGTCATGCCCCAAAACTTAGCTAGGTGATTGACTTCATCCTGCAGGGGTTGGGCGATCGCCTGCTGTAACGCCCCAGTCGAGTGAGCCATGAGCCAGAGATAAACCGAAACAGCACTCCATTCCGTTGTAATACGTCTCACAGCATGTCGGTAGAGGGCTTCGACAGGCGTTCTGACCGGAGCGAGTTCTGTAATGGAATTGGTCTGCGGCACTAATGGCTCACCGACCAGTTGCTGATAAATCTTGCAAAAAATCGGGGCATGCTGGCGCTCTTCTTTTTCCCAAACTCCGACTTCAATTAAGTTGCCTGCTTCGTCGTAAGACCCACTCACGAAACGGGTCATCTCAGGATGAACGCTTTGTAAATACTCACGGGTGATTTCGGCATAGGCCCGAATTGGGGCTTCAACTTCGGCTGATGCCGCAATCATGCTGGTAAACAGCTTAGGCTCCAAGCCCACAATTTGGTTGACCGCGATCGCCGACCAGTCAAATGTTTCCCAACGGCGCTGATGAGGATGGATGAACTGGCGGGGCAGATCGGTGAGGCGAGCTGTCAGCACATTGGGGGCCAGGTAGCGTCCAGCTAGATATTTAAGGCGCTGTCGAGTTTGAAAGTAGTTGGGATTGGGGTGTAAGTAGCCTGCTAGATCGAGGGCATTGTGAGGAGCGGTAATTGGCATTATGAAACATCCTTTCTTAAAAGCAATACACAACAGTTCGCGCTGATGTATTCAGTCTGCTGATATCGCCTCTGAAGCCTCAATGAGCAGCTGGTAGTTAGCGCCAGTGAGGCGAAGTGGCTCGTAGCTGACCGAAGTGCTTGGTAGTTTGGAGAACTACGTGAATGTTTTGCTCATGACGCCTTGCCGTCAAGAAACTGTGTGCCGTGACGTTGTGATGCATTTGGCATAGCGCGTTGGCTTGTAAACGCATCAATTTTTAGGGACGTGGGTCAATGGCCTAATCAAAGATTGCAAAGGCTGGCCTGCTTCTGATCGGTGTCAGCCATCGCAGAATTCGGAATGCTGAGGTTGGCATATGCTGCAGGCATGGCAGCCCCACAGCATTAGCAAGTCTGCCAGATATGATTTCAGTCAGTTGGAGTGACCGCATCAAACAGTGGCTTGTCATACCAGCACCGGCAGAGTGTTGAGTAGGAAATGGAACACTCCCGTCGTCGCCACCCCTTCAATTTGCATGACGTTTTTCTAGCGGAGCATTCACCGTTTCAATCAAGGCACGGTGACGCAACATCATCTGGCTAATCAGCGCCACAAAAGAGGCGTCCTATTGGGTGCAACACGATGCTCCCGAACAGTTTTCTCAGAAGCTGCTGCAGTTTTTTGCAAAATCAAGATCTCAACGAGGCTAATTCTCGGTGATGCCAACTTCCAATGTCCGCTGGGTATTGTGGAGGAGTTAAAGGATAGGGGAGCCAGCTTGGTCGTCTGGTGTCAGAGAAGTGGGACGACAACGATCGCGACTGCTAAGTCGATAGACATCAATCAACGATGCTGTCGGGTGCTGTTCGGCGTCGCCGTCAACACCACTCTGTCAGGCTTTGATGTTGACGCTGTTGCTCCAGCGTAGCCATGCCCACAGGGGTGTACACAACCCACAAATAACGACGCCTGCCGACTTCAACAGTCTGGTGTTTAGCCGTACATACATAAATGTAAAGAAGCCTGATGTCGATTCCTTAAGAACAACATCAGGCTTCTCATAAACTTTGGTTGTTACGGACTGAAGCGCTAATTTCGCACAATAGTTTGATTCGTGATCGCCGGTGCCTGTTGTAGGTAGGCGTAGGCTTCCTGGCCGTCAGACAAGTAATTTTCAGAAGTGGCGATGCCGACTGACTGATCCAGATACATCATGTAATCAGTCATTAAAAAATAGACGGTCATCATGGCGACAGCGGAAGAGGCGACCAAAAAACCCGCCAGCATGAACGAAAATTCTTGGCTTTGGATAGCTTGTTCCATCAGGCGTAGAGCCCAAGCAACCAATCCGACAACAACGACAAGAATTAAAAGCAACATAATAATGGCAATTGCCTACATCCACCATTAAACCTCTTATGTAACGTACTGTAACAGGAATTTAATGATGTCGTCACATTTGGACGGCTTTTCGTGTTGTGATTTGATGACTTGCTAGATAGTCTTTGATTTCAGCGACGGTGAGTTGGCCGTAGTGCAACAGCGATGCCAATAAGGCCGCTTCGGCGTGTCCCGTGGTCAAGGCTTCATAGATATGGTGGCAGTTGCCCGCGCCCCCGGACGCAATCACTGGCACGGGTACCCGATTGGCGATCGCCTGCGTCAGGGGTAAATCATAGCCCGCCTGAGTGCCATCGGCATCCATGCTGGTGATTAGCAGTTCGCCTGCGCCGCGCCGCACGACGTCTTGTGCCCATGTCACGGCATCGAGTCCGGTGTTTTCGCGCCCTCCCCGCACGTAGACATCCCAGCCGGGGTTATCAGGGGTGTCACGTTTACGGGCATCGATCGCTACCACAATGCACTGGTTGCCAAAGCGATCGCTGGCCCGATCAATTAAATCCGGCTGTCGCACGGCGGCAGAGTTAATGCTGACCTTGTCGGCCCCGGCCCGCAGCAGCTGCTTGATGTGATCGACCGTGCTGATACCGCCGCCCACCGTGAGGGGAATAAAGACCTGATCAGCCGTGCGATACACCACATCGAGCAAGCTGCCGCGATCTTCGTGGGTGGCGGTGATGTCTAAAAACACCAGCTCATCGGCCCCGGCTTCGTTATAGGCCTGAGCCAGCTCAACCGGATCGCCGGCGTCGCGCAGGTCAACAAAATTGACGCCCTTCACGACGCGTCCCGCGTTGACATCTAAGCAGGGCAGAATACGCTTTGCCAGCATGGCCGCTCACCTTGCACACCTTTGGCAGGTGCTGATTAATTTTCGCTATCCACCATAGACCAGGATGGCGCAAGGCGCTGATAAGCTGTGGGGTGGTTTGTGTAACGAAGCCGTCGTTGAGCGGTTCAAAATTTCAGGTAGTTAGGTTAGGCATGGCCTTAGAAATCGGACAGAAGGTGAAAGTTGCCCGCTTGCGCGATCGCGTATCTCGCGACGTGACCACTCGACTGGGCAAATCGGGCGTGATCAGTCAATTTAAAATGGTGGATGGCAGTGGTGTGGGCGTCGTCGTTGAGTTTGACGATGATAACTATTCCACCTGGTTCTTTGAAGATGAACTGTCGCCAACGTAAATAAGATTTTAGAGAAGATCTGTGCCGCAAATTCTGACTTTTCTCGGGCAATCTCGGAGTGCCTGCGCGATCGCGTCAGTGGCGTTTGCGCGTCAACTGGCTCAACAGGGGGCGCGAGTGCTGTGGCTGACGCAAGACAGCGGGCCGTTGCCCAGCAAATTGTGGGGCAGGCCTCTGGCAACTGCGGCCCAACCAGCGGGAGCTAACCTCTGGACGCTTCAGCTGCAGGCGACTACCCTGCTCGAAAGCAGCTGGGAGGTCGTCAAGGGGATAGAGGCTCAGTATCTGCGTGGTCCCTTGCTGAAACAGGTGTTTGGCGAAGAGCTGGTGATTTAGCCGGGGATGGCTGATGCCCTCACCCTGGATGCCATACGCGGATTTTATGATAGTGGCAACTATGACTATCTAGTCTTTGATGGGTTGTCTAGTAAGGCCGCTCTGCGCATGTGGGGGCTGCCGGAGCAGCTGGACTGGTATATTCGCCGCTTTCAAAAGGTGCTGGCCGAGTCGCAGCTGGCACAAACGCTGGCACCCTTTATTCAGCCAATCGCAGGCTCGGTTCTCAATCTGAGTGGGGGCACTGCTTCGCTCGATCAGCCGGTGCAGCAGGCCCGAAGCTTTTTAGAGGCCGGTCGGCGAGTCGTGCAGTCAGCCCAACAGCTGCTGGGCTTTTTGGTGGTGACTGATGACGCGGCGGATGTCGACACGGCTCGTTATTTATGGGGCAGTTCCCAACAAATTGGCCTCACCGTGGGCGGGGCGATCGCTTACGCCACTGCTGGGTCTGGGGTTTCCGATCAAGCTTTTGCTCCCCTCTCACTGCAGCGCCTGCCGGGGCTCACCGGTGATGACTGGCAGCCGCTGATGGCGGCTTTGCCGAGCCTCAGCGCCGCGGTGCAAGCCGCGCCCGCGCCCGTGGTCATTGATGAGGTGGCGCAGCAAGTACGGCTATTTTTGCCCGGTTTTACCAAGGCTGACATCAACTTGACGCAGTATGGCCCTGAGGTCACCATTACCGCCGGCGATCAGCGACGTAATCTGATGCTGCCAGCGGCGCTGAAAAATCGCTCGATTCAAGGCGCTAAATTTCAAGAAGACGCGCTCATTTTGTCTTTTTAGGTACGGGTGCGGGTCGGGTGTTCTGGCGAGTTGTCTCTGGCTGGTCGTTAGCATTACATCTACACCTGAGCTAAGCCTTCATAATAAAAAGCCCGTTGGGCTCGCTGAGACGCTGGTACACCCTTAGATAACGCTCATGACTGATCAAATTTCAGACGTTTCTCCCCCTGATCAACCCTCAGACGCGGCTCCCACTGAGGTAACCGCAGATGTGACTGCCACCGCTGCCGGCAAGAGCGGCAAGGCGCGGCAGCTACTCGGCATGAAAGGTGCTGAAGCGGGTGAAACCTCGATATGGA
>CALCPB010000093.1 GCA_937897665.1 uncultured Halomicronema sp.
AGCCCAACATCTGTGGACGAGAGAGCGCCGTAAATTCCGACCCTCTCTAACACGCTGTCGTCGGGCACGTTAGCCGCGGCCAACAACACATTCATTTGACCGGGCAGGCGACCCGCGACCGGGTGAATGCCAAACCGCACTTGCGCACCGCGATCGCGTAAGGTTTTGGTGATGTCAGCGACCGCATGCTGGGCTTGAGCGACGGCCATGCCATATCCCGGCACAATCACTACGCTATCAGCAGTCTCTAGCAGTTCCACGGTCTCATCGACTGAGGTCGGGGTCGCTTCGCCTTCTACCGCCTTGCCAACATAGGCCGTGTTGCCAAAACCACCGAGTAAGACATTGGCAAATGAGCGGTTCATTGCCTGGCACATGATGTAGCTCAAAATCAGTCCACTGCTACCGACGAGCGCCCCGGTCACAATCAGCAAATCGTTGTTGAGCATGAAGCCCGCTGCCGCCGCGCCCCAACCGGAATAGCTGTTGAGAATCGAGATCACTACTGGCATATCAGCCCCACCAATAGCGAGCACTAGGGTCGAGCCCAAAATGGCAGCGATCGCCGTCATGATGCCTAGCGGCAATAGCCCAGCGACTTCGCCCACTGTCATGTAGTAATAGCCTAGACCGATGACGGCCCCTAACAAACCGATATTCAGCACATGACGCCCGGGCAACAAAACTGCCTTGCTCGACACCCAGCCCTGCAGCTTGCCACAGGCAATCAAGGAGCCGATAAAGGTCACTGACCCAATAAAGACCCCAATAAACGCTTCTACCTTATGAATAGTGAAGTCGATGCCGACTAGAGAGGCATCTGGATTGAGATAGCTGGCATACCCGACCAGCACTGCCGCCAAACCGCCAAAGCCGTTGAGCAATCCGACCAGTTGGGGCAGCGAGGGCATCGCCGCGCGGGTGGCAATCAATCCACCGATCCAAATGGCGGGAACCATTGACGCTAACAATACGCCGTAGCCGCTCACTTCGCGGCTGAGAGCAGTGGCACCAAGCGCCACCACCATACCGGCAATGCCGTAAAGGTTACCGCGTCGAGCCGTTTCGGGGTTCGAGAGGCCACCCAGGCTGAGAATAAACAGAATGCTGGCCGCGATATACGCAACCGTCAACAGATTATGAGACATCGTTCAATCCTTATTGCGGTGTTTCGGTGCAGTACAGGTCGTCGGCTACTTGCGGAACATATTCAACATGCGCTGAGTCACGAAGAAGCCGCCAGCAATGTTGAGCGTGCTGACAAAAATGGCGATCGCCCCCAAAATGGTCACGGTCGAGGTCAATGGCCCCGAGACTTGCAGCATGCCGCCAATGATGATGATGCCGCTAATGGCATTGGTGACACTCATCAAGGGGGTGTGCAGAGCTGGTGTCACATCCCAAATCACTTTCCAGCCTAAAAAGATCGCCATCACAAAGACGGTAAAGTGCGAGATAAAGGATTCCGGTGCATAGCCCCCAATGCCAAACAGCGCGGCCCCAATGATGACCGGCCAGAGTAGCTGCTTCACCATGCCGAATCGGGTTTCTTTCACCGTTTCAATCGCTGCAGGCGCCGCTTTAGCCGGAGGCTGAGGGGGGGTCGGCCGTTCCAGCGGCGGGGCCGGCCAGACCACCTCTCCAGCTAAAACGACGGTGGTCTGACGCACGACGTCATCCGTCATGTCAACGGTGTGCTCTGTTGCCCCCCCCAATTCATTGAGCAAATGGACGAGGTTAGTTCCATACAGCTGGCTGGCTTGATTGGCCATGCGGCTGGCCAGATCCGTCAGGCCGACAATCTTGACCCCATGATGGTCATAAATTTCGTTGGGGCGAGTCAGCTCGCAGTTGCCGCCTTGTTCGGCGGCCATATCCACAATGACGGAACCGGGCTTCATCGCTTCCACCATTTCCTGCGTCACTAAGCGCGGCGCCGCCTTTCCCGGAATCAAGGCCGTCGTAATGATGACGTCAACTTCTGCCGCCTGCTGAGCAAATAGCGCCATTTCCGCCGCAATAAAGGCCGGACTCATGACCTTGGCGTAGCCGCCAGAGCCTTCGCTATCTTCCTCAAAATGCAGTTCCAGAAATTCAGCCCCGAGGCTTTGCACCTGCTCTTTGACCACTGGGCGGGTGTCAAACGCGCGCACCACGGCACCCAAGCCACGAGCTGCTCCGATTGCGGCGAGCCCGGCTACCCCCGCCCCAATCACCAAGACCTTACAGGGCGGAATTTTGCCGGCAGCGGTAATCTGCCCAGTGAAACCGTGACCAAATTGGTGAGCCGCCTCGATAACGGCGCGATAGCCCGCCAAGTTAGCCATCGAACTGAGGGCATCCAACTTTTGCGCCCGAGTGATGCGAGGCACCGCATCCATCGCCATCACCGTCGCATCTTTCGCCGCTAGCTTTTCTAATAGAGTGGGATTTTGCGCGGGCCAAATGAAGCTCACCAGCTGTCCACCGGGACGCAGCAGATCGGTCTCATCTTGGTTCAGCTCCGGATGCCACTGGGGCGCGCGCACCTTGAGAACGATATCTGACTCAGCCCACAGAGCTGCCACATCTTGAACCACATGGCCGCCTACTGCCGCATAGGCCGCATCAGGAAAGCTCGCCGCGACTCCAGCGCCAGACTCAACCCACACTTCAAATCCTGACTTCTGCAACTTCTTGACGGTGTCAGGGGTTGCCGCAACTCGCCGCTCGCCTGCTGCGACTTCCTTCGGAATGCCGAGTCGCATGGCAGGACGCGGATCAGAAGGTGCGTTCGGATTGGATGCGATCACAGCTGTCATAAAAATTTTCTCCTAAAATGTAGTTGCGATTGATCTGTCTTACTCCGCGATTCAGTTGCGATCGCCAACCAGGCCGCCATCATTGAGTGACATGGCCTGACCGACTGGCCCCGACAGCAAATCGGCAAAAAAATTGGCCCGACGCAATCAAAATCCTCAAACCCAAGGTCTGCGTAGGAATGTTTAACCCATAATCAGCGGCGGCAACACTGCTAGCGGGTGCTCCGGCTGTAAAACTCGATTTAACTGCCGCCCCTACGGCATTGCATCACCGTCGAAGCCGCCTGATTGTTAGCTCCCGTGATCTCGTGAACGACAGCACACCATCAACACTTCATCCAAACTTAAAGACAAATGGCCACCTAGGTCATTAGCTTTGTTGCTCTGTTTTTAACGCGATCGCTTCAGAAATAGAGTGTTGATCAGCCTTTTTTTACATTCCTGGAAAATTATCAACGTCCTCTGTCATATTGTCGAAACGAAACTTAACCTCAACTGCTTGACACGGCAACGCAACAATTCGTCTGCTGTAAACAGGGCAATTTCTTGACCAGATCTCAAAGCCTGAAGGCATCTTCAGGTCTGAGAATTGTGGATAAAATTGCCCTGTTCACAGTCGCTGGCAGATGCTTTTACCGGTTCGATCGGGTGAATTAGGACCGTTCATTCGTTAATGGCCAGAACCTCAGGGAGCCCGCCTGACCACGCCCGCCTCACCAATCAAACTAGGAGCTGAAACTGCGACAGCACCCACCTTAAGCTGTTCACTAATCAGCGCCTCTGGCTACAGGCAAAATAATGAAAATCCATCCGTTTGATGATGGTCAATATCAGGACGGTTCTAATGATAAAAAGTCAACCTGTTCCGGTTCTGCTTAAGAGAATGAGGATTTTAAGTCCGATTTTTTTCGGCCTGTATTCGATATCGAGAATCTTGAAATACCTAGAACACTGGACAACGGCTAGTCGAAGTTGAACAATCGATCGGGTTTTCAATGATTGAATTGAGCAGACTGATGAATGAGCCGATTGCTTGAGAGTCAGCCTGGATAATCTCTGCTTCCCAAACTGATCGCCTGAGACATTGGGACAATGCCAATCATCGTAGTCAGCAGCCTTGGTCAGCGAGTCGCCTCTGATCCCTAGCGGCCAGCCGCTCACCCAACTTAAATCGGATTTAATCGCCTCACAGTGAGAAACAAGCCTGTGATGGCAACGTATGCTACTTCCAATTGCCGTAAAAGATCAGTGATAGAATCGCAACCTATCGGTTTAGTTCTCTAGTGATGACACACTGGAGTTAGCCTTCTGAAAGGGAATAGGGAGCGCCTCGTCTTTGCCTGTTCCACTCAAGTGGACACTTTTCAGACAGGCTGAGCGTCCTGGATGCAATAGTGGAATTAGGCACACAATAATTAAACATGCAGTTTTTAGGAGAGGATCAATGACACTTAAACGTTGGCTAAGTCGAAGCTTGTTGGGCGTTTTGGCAGTTTCGGGCTTCACCCTCGCTACCACCACTGCGATCGCTCAAACAACGGACGGTTTGACCATTTTTGGTGGCGTGGATTCTGAGTTTCGCCTGAGCTACTACATTGACAACAACGAGCGCCGCAGTTCAGATGCCCGCTACTATCTTCGGGTGGCAGGGCGGAAGGTCACTCAAGAGGTGCTAGAGCTGCAGGTCAACTATCCCGAAGAATTCGAAGAAGAAGGTGGGCACTTTAGTAAGACCCGCATCGAACTCCGCGAAGGGAGCGGCCGGGGCGGCGCCACCATCGCCGTTGACGAAATCATAGTCAACGAAGAAGCCAATATTTTCGAGATCTATCCGACTGAGCCGATTGCTGCCAACAGCAGCTTTGTCATTGTTTTGCATGATGTCCGCAACCCTAATCGGTATGGCAACCACTTCTTTCTCTTAGATGCGCTCTACCAGGGCGGGCCGTTGAGAGAGTTTATTGGTGTCTGGCCCCTTGAGGTGTCGGCAGAATAGCCTTTGGAGTCTCTGAGAGTTTGATGTTACTATTTAAGACTGTGTCTTAAGAAGTTGGTAGCAAGCAACCAGAGACTGATGTCGCTGGTTGCTTGGCCTGTAGGGAAGAGATTAACCATGACAAAAAGAACGTTGGGCGGTACTAACCGTAAGCAAAAGCGGACATCCGGTTTCCGCGCTCGCATGCGCACCGCGACTGGACGCCGAGTGATTCGTTCACGCCGCCGGAAAGGGCGGGCCCAGCTTGCCGTTTAGTCATCGCATTGGCGGCATGACACTGTCATTCAGTGGACAGTGAGTGATTAGTCCGCTAACGATGTTGGCAAAAAATCGCCCACAAGTACAGGCTAGTGGCATTACCCAAACCATATCGGCTAACTCGGACAAAGGAATTTTCCAAGGTTTACCGATGCGGTAAGCAAGCCTCTACTCAAAATTTGGCCGTCAGAGTTCTAGAAATTACGGAGCAGTCCACTTCGGGCTGCTCCCGTTTTGGTATAACCATCAGCCAAAAAGTCAGCAAACGGGCAGTTCGCCGAAATCGGCTTAAGCGTCAAATTAGAAGCGGGCTGCAGGAGTTAATTCCCCGTCTGAAATCGAACCTCTGGATAGTCATTATTCTCAGGTCGCCGGCTGTGCACTGCGACTATTGGCAATTTCTGCGAGAATTAGAACAGTTGTTTTTAGAGCTCGAGGTATTCGATGGGTATTAAGGAGGAGGTTTTTTATGAGGGGGGGCCGCATATCGGTGACCTCATTATTAACGCCTTGCTAGCGTTTACGTTGGTTTGTATTCCCTTGACGGTCGGGGCGATCGCCCGCGCCCTTTGGCTGCGCTATCGCATTACTAGCCGCCGCGTCTCGATTACGAGTGGTTGGCGAGGGCAAACGCGCTCGGATATTATCTATTCCGAAATTAATAAGATTGTCACAGTGCCCCGTGGCTTAGGGCTCTGGGGTGACATGGTAATTACGCTCAAAGATGGCAGCAAATTAGAGCTCCGAGCAGTGCCTAATTTTCGGGAGACCTACAGCTACATCAACGATAAGCTTTCATCTAAGGCCAAAGCCGTCAGCGGGGCCTTGGGGAGTTAACCTCACTGTGGTCGGGTAGGTATCCGTAACCTTAGGTTGTAAAAGGTTCGGCAACTAAATGTTAAGGTGCCTAATGGGTTACGGAGATGCCTGACAGAGCGTTACGCTGTTACAGGTACTTGAAATTTAGACGGACAATCACTGCAGGCCCACAGAGGTAGAGCGCGAATGGATTTTGGTATCGGCTTTCTTTCCAAC
>CALCPB010000094.1 GCA_937897665.1 uncultured Halomicronema sp.
CTGCAGGTGCTGTTAACGCCGGATGATGCCCTCACAAATCGCGAGATAGCGTTTAAGGCCTTTGACGAAACACAGGACGAGGGTGGTCACAGTGGTTTTATTACCGCCTCGGTCAACTCGGATGACCCCAGCTACAGCAGCCTGGAGGATCTCATGATCGAGCAGTTCATTATCGATAACGACACTGCCGGGGTAGGTCCCAGAGATCTGCTCTTGCAGGGTGGCCAAACCAGGGCGCAATCGGGAACTGCGGCGAGCTCAATGTTCGACCCGGCGGGCACCGTCATGCCGGTAGTAGATCTGGCGGACAGCCGTTCGCTCAACGGGGTAGACGGCAACCTCGCAGGCACCTTCTTGAACCTCGGCGCTAGGCTGCTGGATCAGGCAGACTCGTTCCTGTTCGAGGCAACTCCATTCTAGGATTTCGCTGCCATCAGTGCTTTGCAGCCTGCCTGGAGTCAGGTCGCTGTCTAGCATTGGTGCATAACCAGCGTTTGAGAAAGGGTTATGAGGGCGATCGCTCTCATAACCCTTTTCGATTTGATGCCGCGAAAAAGCAGTGGATCGACGAGGAGAATTGTTGCAGAATTACCGCATAGCCATATTTCTGAAGCAAGATTTCCTAAAGTCCAAAATTCTTAGCCAACCAGACAACTAGCCCAGGAGGGATCACACGAATATGTTTGAGTGTATTCGCACCTGGAAAGGTCTTGGCAGAATATACAAAATTTGGCTTGGTCCCACTCCTGAAAGCTTCTTTGCTGTCGGCGAAATTTTCAGTGACTCTGTAAATGAATACAGAGTCACTGAATGCAGGATGTCTGATGAAAACCCCAACAAAAATCTGCTTGAAGGAAAATTTGAGAATTCTACATTTGTCTCCTTGGCACCAAAGTCAAACCTCATCGCAAGCCATGATAGAAACACGATTGAAGTTTGGGATGTGACTACACAAGCTAAGGTATTTGAATTTAACAACCATGGCAGGATCATACATTCTTCATTTGTTAGTAACGATGGCGAAAGTATTTTTATTAGCTTCAATGATGGCTTTACATGGGCCTGGAACTTAAACAAAAACAGACTTCTTTACACCTTCTCAGCAATCCTCTCAATACATTCTAGATGCTTCGTCCTTTCTCCAAACAAGAACATGATCGTAGCTGTAGATTATGAGAACAGGGGTTTTATAAAAGCATGGAGTTATTCTACCGGTGAAGAACTATGGAACATTGATTTGTCGAGCTACTCAATAGAGTATGTGATGTCTTTGGCGCTTGTTGAAAGCCTGAATATACTTGTAATTAGTAATCCGCAAGGGCATATTGTTTTCTGGGACATGTCGGCTGGCCAGAGTGTCAGATCTATTCAGAGTGGCGAAGCGATTGAAACCGCCGTATGGGACAAGCACGATAATCTTTTAATTATTGGAAACAGGTATGGAAATATCCGTATTCTCGATCTCAATAACCATAAAGATGCTCTGTTGATTAGTGCTCACGGGCGGTCAAGAATTGAAGCCATCTCAATCGTTGATGAACATAAATTTGTGAGTGCAGGCTGGCACGGCACTTTGAAATTATGGGCTAAACAATAAAACTCTGGTAATTACGGGCGTAACTATCATATGTTTGATTTTGGACAGGCCTTAGTTGAAACGTAATTAGCTGTAATTTATAGAACTAATTGAAGTGCCTAATAAACAGTTTCTAGAAGAAATAATCAAAGCTCGGGAAACATTGACTGATGTTAAATATTTCAGTAAATTTGACCAAGCTTTTGTTGAAATGTTGCAGCTAAATTTTAACAAAAGCCATCTGTATGTATGTGTTAACGCGGAAGATGACACCATTAGAATTGAACAAAACTTTCCTAGCAAGGATGAAGATTGGCGTCAATTTGCGCCTCATAAAACTTGGGAAGACGTATATGGTAAGCCTATTCTTTGGTTCTGGTATATGGAATATAACCAAGGCTACGAAGATGGTCTACAGTTCGAGTTTTCTCAAGATGCAGCTGATAAATCGATCTGTGTGCAAATCATAGCAATAGCTTCGAAACTATCTATTAAATTAGTTTCAGAGCTTTAGAACTCTCCTTGTCATGATTAGTTTTTTATAAATCCAGAGTTCATGCTATTCCTGCGATCGCACCGATCAACGCATCAAAAGAATTGATTTGCTTGGTTGCTCGATCGCGCTCATCGATAAAGGGGCTTAGTGATCAGCAAGAACCCCGATCACTCATGTGGCAAGCAGCCTGAATGACCGGGGCTCTGCAGTGTGAAACATGAGATAGTGACGACGAAAAGTTGTCCGCTGTCCCCATCACTCAAGCGCTAAATGACTAAAAGTGATGGGGCAGAGCGGCAGTTCACCTGGGCCATACTCGATTCGCTGAGGCTGGCGTCTCTTTGACGCCAGTTCGAGTTAAGCCAACCCCCGTTTCTTTCCCCTCTAGGGAGGGGCGAATGGGGTGGGTTGAACCACTCTCAGCGGGATGATCGACCCCTTATCCCGAACTCAGGTTTTTACGGCCACGGCGACAAGAGGGGGTAGTAGTTT
>CALCPB010000095.1 GCA_937897665.1 uncultured Halomicronema sp.
TCAGCTTGGTTGGGCAAGGACAGGGCTGCCAGCATTACCGGATCGTTAAAGGTGCCACCGGCTAGGGTTGAGAGTGCTTTCGTCACTTTTCTCAGCTCGATCTCGGCTCTTGTTAGTTCTTGTCCCTGTCTGCCCTGTACCGCTAAATCAAGAATCTCCTGAGGTGTCTGAGTCGGGTGAGAGATCACATGCAGCAGGGGGTGATCGGACATCTGAGCTTGTAGAGAAGTCATCGATGAGGGGTTAACTGTTGGATAATTCATGAAATTCCATTGAATGATTGATGGCGAGCGGTACGCAGGTGAGTAATGAGTTGATTTGCAAACGTCAATCGCAGATGACCCAATCGACTCATACGGAGCTGCCCAGAATGTGGCATCGCGATATCCTGCTAAACGAAAAAGCGAGTAAGGCTCATGTTGTAAAATATATGAGTATCGCTCATGTTGTGTCAAGGGGAAGTGAACTAAATGGTTGAGCAAGCGGCGTCGGCGATCGCGCGTAAGTGGCGCAAACCCAAGCAGGCTCGCAGTTTAGAGCGAGTGAATCGGATTTTGGATGTGGCTGAAGCCATCTTTATTGAGCAGGGATATGCCGCTGCCACCACCAAAGAGATTGCGGCAGTTGCCGAAGTGCCCATTGGGACGCTGTATCAGTTTTTTCCTGATAAAGAGGCCATTTTGCAAGCTTTAGCCGAGCGCTATTCCGATTTGCTTGACCAGCAGGTGCAAGTGTTTGCCACGGAGGCCATGCTGGTGCTTCCCTTGTCGGAATACGTACGGCGGCTAGTTGAGGGAGTTGATACCTTCTTTCTGGAAAATCCCGGCTATCGGGCCGTGTTTGTGGAAATCACCACCACCATGCCAGAAACCGAGGAAGCCGGTGATCAGCAGTTGATTCAAACGATGACGGGGATCTTACCCAAGCTGAATAGTGCCTTCAGCCCAGAAGATTGTGAGGCGATCGCGTTTGTGCTCGTGAAGGCGATCGGCAACTTGATCTGGATCGCGTCGGGGCAGCCGCCAGCATTTCGGCAACGCCTAGTACAGGAAACACAGAAGCTTTGCTTGAACTACCTGCAAAGCCATTTCTCTGATTGAATGCAGCGTATGCCGCTGGTAGTCCTAAAGAAGTCTGGTAGTTCTAAAGCTGTAGGGATGCGTTGTCGTGGCGAATGACATGCTAGATTGCCCTCAGGTGATTTTCTGGCTGCTTCGAGAACGATTGCGTCAGGCAAGACGGGCTATCTTTACCGCTTTAAGGACTACCTTGCATGGAATACTCTAAGCTTTACCCGTGGAGTCAGAGGCTTGTTGGCGAATGAGGTCTTGAACGCTGATGAGTGCTCGATTGAGTTCCGGACCTTTGTAGGCCGGATTTTGACGATAGGCGGCTTGCTCTTGTTCTAACATCAACACATCTTGCTCGACCAAGCCATCCAGCATTTTTTGGGCCGCGCCAAATAGGCTATTTTTGATCCACCGCCGAAAGGCCACAGGCAGTTTGTGTAGTCGATGAAAAGCCTGCAGTGACGTGAAGTGAATCAGGTAAGCTCGCGTCTGCGTTGGGCTGATCGGACAGAACAGACAGCAGATTTTGAAATCCTGCCCTAATGTCGAAACCCAGTTGGGGTAGGCATAACTCACCCGTAACTCTTCGGGATGCAGTCGACGTAGGGACGGAAAGAACAGCTGGGAGACCGACCAAATTTTGTCGATGCGGTAGTAGCTTTGGGCGTTGTAGAGCACGTCTACTCGCTCTGTTGTTGCAGTGAGCTCAGCCAGCACTGGCTCTGCCCAGGCCTGATAGTCGTCATGGAGTCGCCCGTGGTACATATCCATCAGGTTTTCGATCAGAAATGAGTAGTGGGCGGCCACATCAATGACTGAGACGGTAGCGATGTAGTTGAGATGATCCCACTCGGGCAGTGCTAGGGGCTGAATGTTTGCGGTCGCTAGCCGATCGCGATCGCCGGGAAACAGCCAGACAAAGCCGTCGCGCTCTTGCACGGGATACGTTTTGATCTTGCAGCTGGGCAGCTTTTGGTTGTCAGCCAAGTAAGGGACATGGGTACAGTGGCCAGCAGCGTCAAAACGCCAGCCGTGATAAATGCATTCCATCTGGCCCTCGGTGACCTCACCCTGACTGAGCTTGACCTGTCGATGGGGGCAGCGATCTTCTAGTGCTTGAATCTCACCCGCCGTGTCTCTAAACAGCACGATCGCGTCGCCCCAGAGGACCACTGCTCGCGGCTGATCAACCACTTCGCTGGAGCGGGCCACCGCATACCAGTGGTTAGGGTTAATGCCCAGCGATCGCACGTCTTTGGGCGTTGGCGTTGAGGATGCGGTGACTGAGGTGGAAATAGCGACCATAGGAGGAGACTCATCAACAGCAGGCAGTAGTTCAGACTAGGTACGGCTCGGGAGGCAGACTCTAGCGGCTAGATTTTCAAGATTCCTTCCGGATTGACGGACAAAATCGGTCGGCGCTGGGCCCCTTCTTTTTGCAAGATGGCATTGGCCGCCAGTAGCCCACTGCTGACGGCCCGTTCCATCAGCCCACAGGGAAATGGCATTTTCACCCAATCACCGGCAAACAGCAAGTTGTCAGCGGTGGTCGTCGTTTCGGGGCGATCGTCAAAACTGCCGGGGGGAAAGCCTGCGAAGTTTTTCTGGTTGACCAGCTGCTTGTGTAGCAGAGTCG
>CALCPB010000096.1 GCA_937897665.1 uncultured Halomicronema sp.
TGACCATCTTCTCATGCCCTTAGCATGACGTTCCCGTCTTCACTGGCGGTCGGAATGTAATCTCCTTCAGGGCTGAACTTTACCGCTAAGACGGGTTGCTTCTCCGGATTTTCAGAGCCCCCTTCCGTGGGCAGAAAATTCCCCAGGGGCTCACCGGCGGCTGTCCATAAAAAGAGGCGTCCTCTAGAGTCAGCAGAAGCAATGTAGTTGCCATCAGGGCTAAACGCCACGCTGTACACAAAGGCATCGGGCTCGTGCTGCATTACTTCAGAGCGTGCTTCGCCCGTCTTACTATCCCAAAGTCGAACAGTGCAGTCGGCCCCAGCGGTGGCGATCGTGGACTCATCAGGGGAAAAAACGACCCAAAACACATCGATATTCGTCGCTAGCGCTTCACACTGGGACGAGGGCTCCGTTTCGTGTTGGAGTTGAAACCGGAATTGCGGGCGTTGTTGAGACTCTGAAGGGTCTGCTAGCTGCCAAACCTTAGCAGTGCCATCAGAGCCAGCAGTCGCCAGCAACTTGCGACTGGCACTATAACTGGTACTCCAAGCCTGGCCCCAACCAAACTCTGGATCTTGGTGCCCCATCACGCTGGTGAGAAAGCCAGAATTTTGTTCAAAGATGTTTTTCAGCTCCCAAAAGCGCAAGCGGCCATCAATGCCAGTAGAGATCAAGAGGGGATCGGTCGCTGCTGCCGTTTGGGACAGAGCCGCTTGAGAGGTGTGGAGCAAATTCCAAATCCAGCCCTGATGTCCTTTCAACTCCTGAAGTTGAACACTCTGGGCGGCATCAACTGACCAGCTCCGAATCGCGCCTTGATCATCGGCCGTCACTAACTGTAACGTCTGAGCCTGAGTGGTATCGGAACGCCGGTCAGTAACAAAGTCAATCGCCGTGATCCAGCGGCCATTGTGGGCTAAAAACTGCTGTAACAGTTCACCGGACGCTAAGTCCCAAAGCCGCACAAAACCGTCTTCTGACGCGGCGGCGAGGAAATTCCCCTCAGGGCTAACGGCCAGGCCAAAGGTGCTCAGGGGCATGTCGTCGGGACTCGACACCGAAAATTCGCGTAATGAGGTTCTGCCCAGATCGGTGGCTACTGTCTCGGTAGACCACACCCGAATCTGGCCCTCATAGTCAGCCGACACGAGCTGCTGACCGCCGCTAAAATACAGGCTACTGATGGGCACGTCGTGGGCCTGCCAATCGGCAAGGGGGGCTAGCGTGTCAGCCTGCCACAGGCGGATCATGCCGTCGGCCCCCGCGGTTGCAAAAACGGATTTATCAGGACTCGACACCAGGCGGGTCAGAAAGTTCTCGGAGGTATGGGCCTGGCGCAATACTTTGGGCTCAGCTTGATCAGCGGCAAGTTGCCAGAGCATAAGTTGGCCCGCACTATCAATAACAGCGATGCGATCGCCTGCCGCCGTGAATCGAATATCCCAAATTTGAGTGGCATCTGACATCTGCTGGGACACATCGATGCTGTATTGCTGCTCCCCGACAAAGTCCCAAACTTTCACCGTTTGGTCGAGCCCTGCCGTGGCCACCAACTGTTTTTCGGCGTGTACATCAGCGGCGAATATTTGCACTTGCTGAGTATCGACCCAGCGTCTTTCTGAAATATTATCCAGAATCGATTGCAGGGTATGAATGGGTAGGGTGGTGCGCTTTTCGAGCACTGATCGCTCACTAAAGCGATCGGCTACGCGCACGGCAGATTCCAAACTATTCAGCTGATAGCCATCAAATTTGCTTTGATTCTCAATGGAGTCGCGTTCTAATTGAGTGACTTGATAAAGCAATTTGTTATTGCGATAGAGCAGATACAACACGCATCCCACCGAGACGATAGAAATGAGTAGCACTGCCAATAAGCGGACAATTTTGTCTAAGCCCCGCACTTGCTTCATCAAGTCGGTGATTTTTTCTTGGTGTTTGGTCTCAACCTTTTCTCGAATTAAGTTAACGAGATAATCATGCACCAGCTGGTAGGAGTCCACCGGGGCTGAGGGCACCAGCAGCACTAACCCCGCCCGGACAAAAATCCCTAGAATGAGATCGATTTGTTGAGGGTGGCTAGACAAAGCCTCATACAGCTTTTCCTGCATCAGTTCCGACTTGGTCTTGACCGGACGAGTGCCTTCCTTACTGGTGAGCAGGTAGAGAATGATTTCAGCTAAGTCTTGATTCTCAGCCCCGCAATCTTCCACCACGTTTTCCAGGTACCGATTGACCAACTCTTCTTTGGGTTGGCAGCCATTTTGGGCGAGTTCCTGGTACCGAGCTAACGTCGTAATTTCCTCCGTTTGCAGCTGAGCGCCCACAATTTGCAGCTCAATAGGACGCACCTGATCAAACTGATCGGCCAGATCGTTCACCATCTGATCAATCAAATCATCGTCAAATTTTATGCGGGTATGTTGGGTGCGATTTTTGACAATGTTGTAGGTTTCTTCTTGGGTGAAATTGCCAATATAGTAGAGGATTTTTTTGTCGAGGATATTGTTGCCAATAATCTCTAAATCAGTCAATCGGTTACAGATCAATAGGTAATGTAGATAATCTTCTTTCATAGAAAGAATGATTTCAACATCCAAGATTTTGAGACAGTTCACAGCGAAATCATAAAACCGATAGCGCTCATCGACATTAGCATTGGCGAAAAAGAATTCCTCAAACTGATCGAAAATCAGCACCGTTTTGAAGTACTGTTTTTCGTTTTCTCGCAGTTGCTGCAAGATTGCGTCTAGGGAGTCAAAAGTCGGCATCGGTGTCCCTTGCGGGTAAATATCCTGACAGGCCTGGGCGAGCTGATGGCCGAGTTCCTGCACCCAGTTTTGATACACCTGTTGCAGCACCGCAATCACTGGTCGCCCTTCAAAGGTGCGCTGCTTCAGGGCTGGCAACAATCCGGCCTGGAGAACGGAGCTTTTGCCCACGCCCGAGGGGCCATAAACCACGCTGAGGCGAAAGTCTTTGCGTTCAATCCGCTGCAGCAGGGCCGTTATGTCTTGATAGCGGGCCGAGGTGGCTATTTCTGGGGCTATATGATCGCGGCTTTGGGGCTGGGGCAAAGAAGGATTGGTAACTTCTTGGCTGGCCTGCAACCGACCGGGGCCGACAAAGGGCCGCAAATTGAATTGACTCTGAATTTCTCGCCGGAGCTGACGGGTTTCATAGGCTTTGAGATAGTCTTTTTGGGTGAAGTAGACCTCTCGCAGCTCATTCAGGATGTAGGTATAAAGGTCGGGATCGTAGCTAGGCCGCGCGGTTTGACGCGCCTCTTCCAAAGTTTGGGTAGCACGGGTAAAATTTTGACTGTGGCGTTGGGCTTTGCCTAAAAAATAGAGATACCAAGGCCGATGAAACTTGCGCTCCCAATTGAGTAGGGCGGCGCAATCGCCCTCGGCAACGATTAGATCGGCCGCCTTTTGCCAAGTGCTGAGGGCTAAGTTGGCGTGATATTCAGCCTGCACCCATTTTTGATAGGCGATCGCCACCGCCGCCATAAACCCAAGAGCCCGGGCCTGACGAAAGTAATCGCAAAAGCGCTGATGCAGTGTAAACGCCTTGTGGGATAGCTCATCCAGCGCCGGCCAATCGGCTTGGCGATGCAGCACCTCACCTAAATAATTAATGAATTGAGCCACCCGATGGTGCTGCTCAATCGCTTCAAAGGTCTGAATCGCCGCTTCTAGCCAGGCTCGCGATTTTTGCAATCCCGTCGGACGATCCTGCAGGTGGCGCACCGCATAATTGCCCCACCACAAGCCCAAATAAAACTGGACATGGCCGAAGCGATCTTGATGGCCCACTTGTTGCCAGAGTTCGAGGCTGCGTTCGTAGTGCT
>CALCPB010000097.1 GCA_937897665.1 uncultured Halomicronema sp.
CGCCTCAAAGGCGGCGTTGCCAAAGGCGATTGCCGCAATCACCAGGGCGACCGCGTCAATCCGCACGGCGGGCATCTTAATGGTCGTTGCCAGGGCTTCTCCGAGTCCCTTGCGGCTGACCAAGCCCAAGCGACCGGCCATTTCCTGTAGCACCATAGTCGCGACCGTTGAGAAGGCGATCGCCCAGAGCAAAGCGAAGCCAAAGCTGGCACCGGTGATGCTGGCGGTCGTCACCGTCCCTGGCCCCATAAAGGCCGCGGTCACAATCAATCCTGGGCCGAGATTTTTTAATTTTTTTAGCACTTGTTATAAATCCTCTTGACAATTAACAGCCAACTCATATCTACCTCTGCAAAATTCAAGTAGAAGAGCTGTGATGTGGCATTTATGTATCAGACAATTTGCAGAAAAATACGCTAATAGAGCTGTTTAGAAATAATTATTTGAAGTAGTCGGCCAACTGTCGACAGATATCAATAAAAGATAGAAGAATGGTTTTAGAAAACCGTATTCACAGAGACATTATGTGGGTCTAGTGGGCGATTTCATACAATATACTTCTAAAGGCATAGTCCTAAAGACATAGCAATAACTCTATAGTTTGGATATTAAAATAATGGATTATATGTAGTTAGTTGAACGGTGCTGGTGCCGCGATCGTTCTTGTCGATCTAACTTGACTATTGGTCGACTCAAGGCATTCAAATGTCGCTGAGCCCTGAGGCGAGGGGGCACAATTGCGCAATCCATTAGTGAAGACTCTGGAAATCAGACAACAGGTTATCTAGCAAAGCCTTGACTTGATAGGGGGCTGCTGCTGGCTGGGCAGGGTACGGTCTCCTGAATGATCGGGATGCTAGACCGCTGAAAGATTAGGCCTCTTGCATCAATGCTGAGTGCCCCCTAAATCGCTCAATACTAGAGGACTTTCGAGCCCATAGTAGGGCAAGGTACGGGGACAAAACTGGAGTACTGCAAGCTAAAAGCTAACTCTGATGAGGATTTGACAAATGGAGGGGTGAGGCAGGGAGCTAGAAATTACCACATCGCTAACCTCTACCACCTCATGAACGAGATTGCCCGAATTCAAGCTGCCTGGCGTCCCCATCTGTCTTGGCATGGAGCCCGCTTGGAGTTCCTGGCCTTGTTTCTGGTCGCGTTAGTTCGCGTCGAGACCGTGAACTTGGATAAGCTCGCCTCGGTCTTTGCCAATCGAGCGCAGAGTGCCTCAAACCACCAGCGTTTGACCCGCTGCTTTCGAAAATTGGTCATTGACTTTGACGAAATCGCTCAGATAGTTGTGAGTTGGAGTCAACTCCCGGAACCTTGGACGTTGAGGGCGTCGCCTTTCTAGTGATGTGGACCCTGCTAGATCAGCGGGGTCCACATCACTAGTAGCGAACGGATGGATTTGTTGGACTGCTTCGAGCGCGTCTTTCCTCATGCCCAGATTCACTGTCTGACAGGGTACTGAGAGTTTATCGGTCGAGAGTGGTGGAGCTTCTTGCTAATGCCCGCAGAGAAAGGATGCCGCCTCTATGCCTAGCGGGGAATATCGGCTGGTTGTTGAACTGGAATCTGAATCAAAAAAGTTGTTCCTTCTTCAGGAGAGGAAAAGCACTTTAAGCGACCGTTGTGTCTTTCCGTCACAATCTGATAGCTGATGGACATCCCCATGCCAGTGCCCTTACCCACAGATTTAGTGGTGAAAAACGGCTCAAAAATCCGTTCTTGGAGTTCGAAAGGGATGCCAGCCCCATTATCAGAGATTTCAATTTGCACTCGGGCGTCATTGAGTAAAGCAGTGCGAATCGTGATCTGGCTGACATCAAGACTACCGTTCCCAAACAAGCGCTTTTTCGAGAAGGGCTCTAACGCATCAATAGCATTGGCTAGAACGTTGATAAAAACTTGATTTAGCAAACTGGCGTAGCATTCAATAGGAGGAAGATCGCCGTAGTGTTTGACAATCTGAATCTCTGCCCGATCGGGGTGAGCTTTCAGTCGATGATTCAGGATTGTCAGCGCACTATCTAGACCATGATGAATATCAACAAATTTGAGTTCGGCTTCAGCTAAACTAGCAAATCTCCGCAGCGACTTGACAATTTCATGAATCCGACTGCCACCAGTTTTTATCGAATCCAATATTTTCAACAAGTCTGTCTGCAGAAAGTCCAGATCAATGCGTTGAGTCTCGGCCTGGATTTCGCTGACTGGCTCAGGATAGTACTCCTGATAGTAGTACACCAGCCCCAGCAAATCTTTGACATAGTCCTGAATATAGCCAATATTGCCGTGGATGAAATTAACAGGATTATTGATTTCGTGGGCGATACCGGCAACCAGTTGCCCCAAACCAGACATTTTTTCCTGTTGTATGAGCTGTATCTGAGCTTTTTTTAACTGCTGTAGCGTACTGGTTAGCTCATGATTCGTCTGCACCAGTTCGTTAGTGCGCTCTTGAACTCGAATTTCTAACTCTTCATTGGTTTGCTTGAGACTGGTGGCTGCTCGCTTGCGCTCAGTAATATCGATGAGTGAGCCGGACAATCGGTCGAGGGAACCAAAGCGGATCGAGAGTTCTAACCAAAGCATGCGCCCCTGACGATCAGTAAACCGCAGCTCTAAAGTGCAGTCTTCTTGCTGCTGTAAGGCCGATTGCCAGGCGGCAGTATCACTTTGATCAATAAAATCCTCGAGCTTGCGGCCCTTAGAGTCTTCTACAGCGTAGCCGAGCACTTCTGTCCAAGCTTTGTTGATAAACGTGAGGTGGCTCTGGCGATCGCACTCAAACACGATCTCCCGCAGGCTTTCAACGAGTTCACGATAACGCCGTTCTGATTCAGTGAGCTTTTCGATCAGGCGATATTGAATCTGCGTATGCAGCTCATTTTGGGTATTGTGCTCTGACATGCGTACTAACATTTCCGGTTTTTAACGCTATACAGCCGAGGGCTCTAGCTGTTCTAAAAACTGTGCCGAGGTAATCGGCTTAGCGTAAAGCGGAAAGACGTTCTCAAAATAGAAATCTTGTTCAAAGTTTGTCCGAGCAGAGGTGCAATCCTGCAGGACTGACACCTGATAAACTTGTTCGTAAGCTGAGCGCCCGGTGGAATCAATACAAACAGACGTAACAGCACCGGCCAAAACTAGATTTCTGATGTTTTTTTGCTTGAGGACGTTACCTAAACCTGTATTCATAAAAGCATTCAAACCACGCTTGCCAGGAATTTCTAAAATTCTGTCTTTAAAGGGTGCCAGCTCTGCAATTGTTTGAGACCCTTTGGTGCCTTCTTGAAAAGCCCCAACTTCCTTGATCGTGTTTAAGATGCCGACGGGCTCAACTAACTCTTCATAGTTTTTTGTGAAAAAGATTGGCGTAGCAATAATCAGTGTTGGTGTTTTGATCAAACCTTTTAATAGTTGAATCGTGTTGCTGACGGTGTTAGTCGTTTTTGCCGATTCTTCAATGACACTGGTCAAAATACCGTCTTGAGAAAAATAATCATTTTGAAAACCAACCAGGAGTAGAGCCGTCTTGTTTGGATTCATGGGTTTAAAGGATGGAATTAGTGATATAGAAATAATTAAGGTAATTGCTCTTATAGTCCCCAATAAGGCGACTGGTCTAACCGTAGATTTACCTCAGGCTGGTTTGGCTATTGGGTCTGACCTGGGCGCAGCACCGAGCGAGTTGAGTCCTCGCCCATCCCCCTTAGTGCGGTTTTCTAGCCTACAAAAATCTTTCCAACTAATCAGAAAATGTTGCTGTGACTGGGATTTGACGCATCAAGGAATGCCTCGACCCGGTTCGTCTCGTTCTCGGGCAGCCGCTTGATTCCTAAGTGCCGGGGCGGGCATCGAGTTCGGCGGGCAGGTGGCTACGATCGCCATGTTTGACTAGCAGCGGGCCATACCGGTCGAATTTGACAACACTGACGGAGGCGACGGGCAGGGCGATGCGATCGCGGTAGCGACCCAGATCGATACCGAGCAGACTGCATAAAATGATGCGGATGGTGGCTTTATGGGAGACGACGAGGACGTTGCCCGTGGTGTATTTTTCCTCAATTTCCGCCATCACGAGAGCGGCTCGACTGGCAATTTGCACCGATGATTCGCCCCCAGTGGGCGGGTTCCAGGCGGGCTCAGTCAACCAAGCAATGTAATCGTCGGGATAGTCAGTTTTGACGGTTTCGGCGGTTTTGCCTTCCCACTCGCCATACTGAATTTCCTTCAAGCCATCGCGAATTTCCATCTGTAGGCCAAGGGCGTCACAGAGGTGGTGAGCCGTGGCGATCGTGCGTTTCATGGGGCTGACATACACAGCCTGCCACGCCATCGATTGGTAGCGCTGGGCAAACGCCGCCGCCATCGCGTTGCCTTCCGCCGTGAGTTCGGGATCGAGAGCCCCGCAAAAGCCCCCGGTTTTGCTAAATTCGGTCTCGCCGTGACGCAGCAAGTAAACGCAAAGGCCCATCACAAATCTCGATAAAGGTTAGCGGACAGGGGCGAACGACTGTTCGCCCATCCTGATCGAACACAGCGGGCCAGCGGGCATCTAAGTGATCACCGTCGGGGCGTCGCGGCCCGTCAGCGCTTTGATCTGGGCAATCTCATCAGCCAGGGTGATGAGGTCGGCTAAGGCCGCCTGAGTATCTTGGTCATGCTTGCTCGTATCAGCTTCATAGCGCTCGACATAGAGTCGTAGAGTGGCCCCTTGAGTGCCGGTGCCCGACAGGCGGAAGATGATGCGCGACCCATCAGTGAAACCGATGCGGATGCCCTGTTTGCTAGCAACGCTGCCGTCAACGGGGTCGGTGTAGCTAAAGTCGTCGGCATAGGCGACGGTGTAGCTGCCGAAGGTCTGACCGGCCATGGAGCCAACAGCGGCCCGCAGATTGCCCATCAGTGTGTTGGCGCGATCGCTATCGACTCCTTCGTAATCGTGGCGCGAATAAAAGTTGCGGCCATAGGTGGCCCAATGCTCTTTGACGATCGCTTCAACAGACTGCTGCTTGACGGCCAAAATGTTGAGCCAAAACAGTACCGCCCACAGGCCATCTTTTTCGCGAATGTGGTTAGAACCCGTGCCAAAGCTCTCTTCACCGCAGAGGGTAGCTTTATCGGCATCGAGCAGATTGCCAAAAAACTTCCAGCCGGTGGGCGTTTCGTAGCATTCGATGCCAAGTTTTTCGGCGACGCGATCAGGCGCTTGGCTGGTAGGCATCGATCGCGCGATCCCGGCTAGACCGTCGCGGTAGCCGGGCACCAACGTGGCATTAGCCGCCAACACCGCCAGGCTATCGCTGGGGGTAACAAAGAAATTGCGACCCAGCACCATGTTGCGATCGCCATCGCCATCGGAGGCC
>CALCPB010000098.1 GCA_937897665.1 uncultured Halomicronema sp.
CCTGTGGGATATTTATGACGATGTCTTGAATGGCGTCGAAACGGAAGTGGCCTGGATCACGGATGGCTACAAGCACGAAATCGAACAGGCTCAGGGTGTCAAAGCGCGATTAGGCGCTAAGTCGCCAAGTCTGACCTGGCAAGAGTGGCGATCGCACTTTAATCAAGACATCGACCAAATTACGGGAACGGATAACGTGCAGTTCTTTCCCAGCAGCTTTTCGCCAATGAATGCGATCGATGAAGGGGTTTGGCAGACGTTCACGCTAACGGCGGATGAAATTCCCAAAATGCTGGCAGAAGCACCGCCCAAACTTAAGCAGCGACTCGCTGCCGATCTGCAAGATCCCGATATCACCTCAATCACGTTTGAATTTAGCTCGGCAGCGGTGCTGCGTCCCTGGCTAGATGTCGATGTGTTTGCCGCGAAGTTCTGGCGATTTTTAGACCGGCAAAAAAAACTGTCGGACGGGCAGTCGCCGCCTGCCGGGGTGTGTCCCGCCTATACGACGGCGGTGGTCTTTGCCCGCAATATCGTGGTGGAAAAACAGGTCAGCACATCGAAGCCGCCGAGTGCCGCCAAGCCTAGCAAGACCGGTCATGCGCTGCAGTTTCCTACCGCGATTCAAGCGCTGCAGGTGCAGCCCATGGTCAAACTTCAGCCCCAGTACACCACGCTGAAGCAGAATCCCTTGCTGCAAACTCAGTTGACCCACAAGGTTGCTGCGCTTCCCGTGAACCTCAACCCTGAGCATGTGCAACGGCGATCGCGGACAACTCAGCGATCAGCGCGTTCTGTCAATTCAGCAGCGATCGCGACGGCCCAAATAGCTCCGATGCAAACTCAGTCATTGCAGGCAGTCACCATGCCCAAGCAAGGGTTTCAGGTCAGCCCCAAGGTATTTACCGCCCAGTCTGCTAAGCACTGGCAAGTATCGCCAGTGAGATCAGTGCAATCAGTGACGGCGAAGCCACAAGCCAGTTATTCTGCTCAACTCTCTGAGACATTTTTGCGACTACAAAACGCGGCGATTGTGCGGCCAACACTGCCGGTAACCCCAGTACAACCGCGACCCTCAAAACCCGCTCCACAGGGAACCAAAACCGTGCAGGAGCGATTGACTAAAGCTGACGAGGTCTGCATTCTGGCGTTTATTTGCAAGCTGCTGCCGGAATCTCCCAATCCTGATCTGACGCTGCAGTGGTAATCAATAGCTGTTGATAGGAATGAAGGCAGGATGTACAACGCGCTCTCCGGGATTACCAGTACGGAGAGCGCATTTACGGGTCGTCCTTCACAGCCTCTATTGCCGGATTCACAGGGGATGCGGCAATGGCTTGCAAATCAGTGGTCAGATAACCAGCTTGAGCGATTCCATGGCACCTGATGTCAACGCGTATCCAGGCTCGTGCAGAAGACTTGACCGGTCTCCAAGCAACTGAAAAACCAACCGGTGCTGAGTTGGTAGCCATCAATCAATATTGCCGTAGAGTGCTTTGAACTGTCACCACAAAACATCGCCCGAGTAGGCTGTGGTGTGTCACGTTAGGCGATGACACCCCTTACGATGATTAGAGATTTCTACTTATTTGATATTTTATCCATCACGACGACAAATCCTTGCCTTACCTATTTAACCTGAGTTCGGGATTGAGACTGACAAGGGAGCGGCGGGTAGTTTGAGGGCCAAATCCCCTTTTGGGAGGGGCTGATGGGGTGGGTTCAAGTCGTCGGAGAAACCCACCCCGTCCTGCGGACACCCCTCCCAGG
>CALCPB010000099.1 GCA_937897665.1 uncultured Halomicronema sp.
ATACTTAAAGGTCAACTGTTTTTTAGAGAGAGGAGTGTTGAGTTTGACTGCACTCTCCTTAACCAATAAAGTTTGGATTTTTGACAAGTCTTTCTAACTGGTCAGGTATTTTAGAACATGGCAGGTACTTTAGAGGATAAACATTTTTTGATCCAGGTTTTTGGGATCATGGGTGGTATTGAAGGTATCGAGGGTTTCGTCCGATTCGAGATACCCATCCACTAAATTAATGATGCGATCAGCGACGTCTAAAATGCGATTGTCGTGGGTCACCATCAAAATCGTGCGATTGTCTTCTTTCGCCAGTTTCTGCATCAGGGTCACCACATCGCGGCCCGACTTCTTATCCAGGGCGGCGGTGGGTTCGTCGGCCAAGATGAGGGGTGGTTGATTGACTAGGGCACGGGCGATCGCCACCCGCTGCTTTTGCCCCCCTGAGAGCGATTCCGGTTTGTAATCTACCCGATTGTCGAGCCCGAGCTGACCCAGAATTTCGGTGGCCTGGGTGCGCTTGGAGTGAAACTGCGGCTGCAGTTCCACCGCCATTTCGACATTTTGGGCTGCTGTCAGTGACTCAAACAAATTGTGCGCCTGAAAGATAAAGCCAATGTTGCGGCGCACGCCCACGAGCTTGCGACTGCTCAGCCCCATCAGCTCTTGCCCCAATACCTGCAAACTCCCGGCGTGAACCGTGCGCAGGGCGCCAATCAGCGTTAGCAGAGTCGTTTTGCCAGAGCCTGATGGTCCCGTCATGATGACGATCTGGCCGCGTGGCAGATCCAGATTGATGTCAAATAGGACCTGCTTGCGCAGCTCGCCGGTGCCAAAAAAGTAGTTGAGGTGACGAATCTGTACCGCCGGAGCCGCGCTGCTGTCAGGGCTCGTCTCAGTGGCCGGGGAAGAAGGGGAAGCAGCCATTAGCCAAACACCTCAGCGGGATCAGTCGATTGGACTTTGCGCACCGCGATCGCCCCCGAAATCAGGCACATCGCAAAGGTCGCGAGATAGAGGTTGACGATGCGCTCTGGCGTCATCAGAAAGACCAGACCAATGGCATTGCTGGCCCCGGTGTAGAGCAAACGGCTAATCAGCATACCGGGAATGAACCCCAAGACGGAGAGAATCACTGCCTCTTGAATCACCACGCCCAGCAAAAATCGGTTGCTGTAGCCCATGGCCTTGAGCGTAGCGTACTCCGACCAGTGATCGGCCACGTCGGTGTACAAAATCTGATAGACCAAAATGATGCCGACAAAAAAGCTCATCACCGTCAGCAGCGAGAACACGAAGGCAATGTTGGTGCTCTCGCGCCAATAGTCGCGCTCTTGCGCCTCAAAGCTATTGCCGGGGCCAGAGCGCCGCATCACTTTGACATCGTTGGGCAAAAACTCGCTCAGCTGCTGCACTAGGAGATCGACATCGGCCCCCGGCTCGACTTTGATCAGGCCAATGTCGGCAGTGGCAAAGCTGCGCTCGTCTTCTTCGGGGCCGCGATCGGCAAAATACCGCAAAAAGTTTTGGTCACTCATGATCAGATTGCCATTGCCCGAGGCAAAGTCAGTGCCCAGACTGATGGTGCCGACGATCCGCACCTGCCGGTTGGCCAGTTCCGTCACGACACCGGCTTCGCGCGGGCCGACTTCGGGGCGGGCGCGGGTATCGATTAAGGCCGTGTTGGGCAGCTTGAGCGCGGTTAAATTGGCCTGCACCCCTGGCAGCGGTAGCACCGGATCCGCCAGGTTAAAGGCCAACACCCGCACGGGGCGAGTTTGCTTCGTGACCGGGTTTTTCCACCGAACGTCGCTGATATAGAGCGGATAGGTGGCGGCCACCCCTTCAAAGGCGCGAGCCTGATAGAGCCGCCGTCGGGCAAAGGGCGCGGGCACAAACATATTGTTTTTGAGCCGGTTAATGATGACGATGTCGGCGTTGAGGCGGTTGATCACCTGTACCTGACTGTCGTACAGCGCATTTTTAAAGCCCGTGAACAAAAACATCAGCAGTACCGCAAACCCGACCCCCGCCATTGAGGTGGCGAATTTGCGGCGATCGTGGGTCAAATTTAACCAGGCCAGCGGTGTGCGTTTTATTCCCAAGATCGACATGCTAAAAGACCTCCGCCGGATCTGCCGTCACTGCCCGTCGCACCGAAATCAACCCTGAGAGGCTGCACATGATCACCGTCAGGATCAAGACCAAAATCAGCCGATTGAGCGTCATCACCATGGGCAAATTCGTGGCCTGAAAGGTCAGTCGATACAGGCCAAAGGCGGCAATGAAGCCGGGAATGTAACCAGCCACCGCCAGAATCAGCGCTTCCTGCAGCACCACGACAAACAAATAGCGACCGCTGTAGCCCATGGCCTTGAGGGTGGCATATTCCTTCAGGTGGTCGCGGATGTCGGTGTAGAGAATCTGATAGACGATGACGGTGCCGACGATAAAAGAAACGATGACGCCCAAAGTGAAAATGAAGCCGATCGCGGTGTTTTCGAGCCAATAGAGCAGGTCGTTTTGGATGATGTCGCGCCGCGTCATCACCTGCACATCGGCGGGTAGCTGTTGTCGCAGCCGCTCAGCGATCGCCGACACGTTGGCGCCCTCACTCGTCTGAATCAGGCCCAGATTAATCTGATCAAAGGAACGCGGCGAAAAAAAACGGACAAAATTTTGGTCACTCATGATCAGTGTGCCGTCAGCGGCAAATCCACCGCCCAGGGTATATTGGCCGCCAATGATGACGCGCCGACGACTCGCTTCGGTTTCTAGCCCCACGGTTTGCGGGCCAAAATCTTCTCGCGAGAGGCGATCAATCAAAACCGTATCGGGCTGCACCAAAATGGCCCGCGCTTCATCGGTCTGCAGTTCGGGCATGGCAAAGACGGGATCTTGTGGATTGACGCCAAACACAAACATGGCGCGACTGAGACGGGTTTCGGGATTGCGCCACAGCAAATATTCGAGATACAGCGGCATGACGCGCTCGACGCCCGCCACCCCCGCCGCTTGATAGAGACGCGTGCGCGGAAATTCCTTGGTTGTGCTGATTTCTAAAGACTGCGGTGAGGTGAGAAAGATATCGGCTTGTATCTGGTCGTAAAAGGTAACCGTGGTTTTGAGCAACGCCCCTTGAAAGCCCAGGTTCATAAAAATCAGCAGCACCGCAAACGCCACCCCAGCGATCGCCACCAGCAGTCGGGTGCGTTCGTGCAAGAGGTTGAGCACGGCCAGGGGCGTCCGCTTCATTTAGGACTCCACATCAATCGCCACATCGACCTGCAGGTTGGTCAGCCCCGCAATCACCGCACTCTGATCAACCCGCACCATCACCTCCACCACGCGGGCATCGGCATTGGCTGCCGGATCATCATCCAGCACGTCGTTTTTGAAAATTTGCAATCCGACGCGCTCAACCGTGCCCGTCAGCGCTTGCTCAAAGGCCCCGTTGCGGCTGGTAATCGTGGCCCGCTGCCCTGGCTCGACCAGGGTTACGTCGGTTTCATACACTTCTGCCACGACATACATTTGCGCCGTGTCACCCAAGGCCAAAATCGGCGCGCTGGTCGTCACCGCTTCCCCCGGTTCCGCATACAGCTGCAACACTTGCCCTGCCTTGGGTGCCCGAATCAGCGCTTGGTCGAGGCGAGCCTCCGCCAAGGCTAAATTTTGCGCCGCCGAATCGACTTGGGCCTGCACCTGCGCCAGCTGCAACCCTGCGACTTCGGCCTCTACTTGGGCGGCGGCGTTGGTCATATTGCTGGTGCGGGCTACTTCAAGCTCGCGCTGGCGCGCCTGAGCACTGAGAATCTGTTCCTGCAGCTTTTGCACCGTGGCCTGTTGGCGATCCACCTCTTGCAGGGCGATCGCGCCATCACCATAGAGCTGTTCAAATCGGGCTAAGTCGGCCTGGGCAATACCCAAATCAGCCTGCAGGCTAGCGATGGTCTTTTCCTGCGCAGAGATCGCCGCGAGCTGGGGCTGATCGACCTGAGCCACCCGCGTTTCCGCTTCTTGAATGCTGGCTTCACCCACCTGGGTTTGCGCCGTGAGCAGCGCCTGAGCCTCGCTTAATTGACTCGCGGCATAGTCGCGCTCTGCCCGCCGCACGTCATGGATATCGAGATAGGCCAAAATTTCATCTGCCTGCACTGAATCACCCTCGGCCACTTCTAAGCGACTGAGGCGACCGTTTTCTGACGGCACTACATCGACCACCCGACCTGCCGGTTCCACTCGCCCCAGAGCGGCCACCTGCACCCGCTGCGGCACCGGCTCCACCATGGCCGCCTGCTCTGCCTGGCGGGCCTGCAGCAGCGATCGCACCCCACCGAACGACAGCCCGCCCGCCAAGAGGAGCCCCCCGGCCAGCCACCAAAGTGGCTTACCTTTGAGCAACGATTGCGGACGGTTAGTGGTCATCGGGTGAACCTATGGATGATGGCGAGAGGAGACAGACTCGACCAGACTATCAAGTAAGCCCCCAGGATTCTACACTAAACCGTGTAGTTCGCAGATTTCTTAACTCAAGGCTCCTTTGTTTCAGGTGATCGCCGCGTTGGCAGCGGTGATCACCTGAAACCCCGGTGGTGGTTTAGTGGGCCGCAGCGGTGGCGACAGGGGCAGGCTCATAGAGATATTCAAACCAGTTGCCGTCGGGGTCTTTGCCATAAAACGAGGCGGTGCCATCACGGTGATCGTGCATCTGAGTCACGTAGACGCCATCGGCCTTGAGGCGGTCGTAGGCCGCATCCACCTCAGCGCGATCGCTAAACACAAACCCAAAGTGTGGGCCTGCTTGCTCATAGCCGGGGCTCAGCAGCGCCAACCCATCATCACCGGCTTTGACATAAGCCCAATCGGCATCCTGCCAGGCGACTTCCATGCCGAGGCTTTGATAAAACTCAACGGCTTTGTTGATGTCTTGTACGCAAATGGCAACATGTCCGAGGCGCTTAGGTTTCATGGGTGATCGCAGCTTTTGACTAAAGACTTTTCTGTATTGTAGGCCAGCGATCGGGGGCTTTGTGAGGGGGCGATCGTGCCAGCCGACACCATGGATGCCCGCCGCCACGGGTATCTCAAAGGGCAAGATGCAGACGATATCTGCTGGAGCTTGTGCATTTTCCTAACATTCAGAGCTGCGTGACCATCACCCTAGACAAGAATCTTGAGTCTTGCAGCTTAATGACATGATTGCGATCAGTGTCGATTAACTTGAACGACCCCGCGTAATTGATGTCAGGCTGCTGACCGCAAAGGGCTGTGGTTAAGGGGAGCTGCCCCACAGGTCGCGCTGGCTGAGCGCAGTCGTTCGCCTGCGTCTCCCAAAGGGAGAAAGTCAGCTCCCCCTATCTCCTTTGACTCCGCTCAAGGGACGATTACGTTGAGGCAGAAACTTGCCAGCAAGTTGGCTCCTTAATGACAGTGCTTTTACCGTGCTGGATTGAATAATTCAGAGGTGATAGCAGCAGGCAGTCAGAAAGGATTCTTAGGATAGAAAACAATGTGGAAACGCATTTTTTCTGAGCTCTCTGATGGCATAAAAATGCTTGCCAGAGCCTTGCCAAATTTCTACATTCCTGTGGAGTTGATCAGAGATTTAGACACTTGTTTATCCGCTGGTTCATACAGTGAATTGGAGGCTCTCAAAATGACGCGACCCACAGGGGTAACAATTGTGGCGGTTTTGCGACTGATTGGTGGGGTTTTCGCTCTTCTAGTGGGATTGGTCGGTTTTCTTATTATGCCTGAGCTAGCCAAGGTCGATGCCGAATGGGGGACACGCCTGATGGAGCCCAGTCTTTTTCTTACCGCTTACGGCGTCTTTATCTTGATCTATGGGTATGGTTTGTGGAATCTAAAGGGCTGGGGCTGGTTGTTTGCTGTCATGTTTGAGGCAGCCGTAATTATTAGCAATTCTACGGTTCTTTGGGTCGGAGAAGATTTCATGGAATTCAGCGTTCCGAAGGCGATCCGTGACATCGTGATTTCTAGCTTGATTCTGTTTTATTTGTGTCGACCCACTATTAAACGAGCTTTTGATAAAGCGTGAATATGCTAAGGAACTCACTTGCTAATATCTTTGACTCTCTAGTTTTTTACCCTGTCGTCAAGACGAAGATCACGAAACGGATTCTTGCCGTAGAGGATTTTTAGGGTGACAAAAACCTTCTATTGGTTAGTCGTTAAAACCTATTGCCTTATCTCCCCTGATGGCATGAAAGGGCTGATCGAAACGCCTTGCTAAGTTTCTGTATTGCCGCTGGGGTAATGAGAGATCCAGATACTTGTTTGTCCGCCGTGAATTTGAGGTGCTCAAAATGACGACCGATCGACCCGCCGGAGTGACAATTGTGGCGGTTTTGCTACTGATAGGCGGGGTTGTTGGCCTTCTTGTGGGATTAGCCAATCTTATCCTCAGGGAAGCCTTGGATCTTCCCGATTTGGAACCGCTCATGATGACGCTCGGCGTTCTTAGCATCCTTGAAGGGGGGGTGGGATTAATCGCCGGGTATGGTTTGTGGACCCTAAAAGGCTGGGGCTGGTTGCTCGCTGTCGTATTTGATATATACGTCATTCTTGGCAGGGTCGCGCTGCTTTTCATCGGCCCCCACATTCCGATCATCGGCCCCCCCGAGCCGGGACA
>CALCPB010000100.1 GCA_937897665.1 uncultured Halomicronema sp.
ATTTTTATGCGGATGCGAATTTTGATGGTGCTGACCTCCCATAGTGAACTGGGTGACACAGGCGAAAAGACCGGCTTTTGGCTAGAAGAATTTGCGGCTCCCTACTATGCCTTTCTCGATGCCGATGCCGAGGTGATCATTGCGGCTCCCAAAGCGGGCAAACCACCCATCGATCCGCGCAGTAGCGCGCCTGAGAATCAGACCGCAGCCACCCAACGATTTGAAAATGATGCCGAGGCGCAGGCCAAGCTGGCTAATCCGGTTTTGCTCAAGGACGTCAGCGTTGATGATGCCGAGGCGATTTTCTTCCCCGGTGGGCATGGCCCCATGTGGGATCTGGCCACGAGCGAGGATGTGGCCAAACTCGTTGCCGCGTTTAATGCGCAGGGCAAAGTGGTGAGTGCCGTTTGCCACGGGCCAGCCGCCTTCGTCAATGCCAAAACGCCTCAAGGCGACTCGATTCTCCATGGTAAACAGCTCACCGCTTTCACGAATGAGGAAGAGAAAGCGGTGGAACTTGATCAGGTCGTGCCCTTTGCGTTGGAAACCCGCCTGCGGGAACTGGGCAGCGATTTTAGCCAAACCGACGCTTTTCAACCCCATGTCGTCACCGATGGCAATTTGGTGACCGGACAAAATCCCCCGTCATCGGCTCCCACAGCGGTCGCAGTGATGACGGTGCTAAACCAGGTACCGGCTTAAACAGGTCAGCTGAGCAAAACACGTCCTATGCTGTTAACTGTCGAGGCATAGCTTAGGGCATGACCTCGACAACTTTGGTTTGAGCGTCCTTCACCCCCTTACCAATGATGGCTACTAGCGATCTATCTCGTTCATCCCATTTGCCGTCGTCGACTACCCTGCCGCCTCGGATCAATCTGTTCACAATGTTTCGACTAGGGCTGTTTCAGATGGGTCTGGGGCTGCTGTCGTTGCTGACCCTCGGCATTTTGAATCAGGTTCTGATTTCGGAATTACAGATTCCCGCGATTTTGGCCTCGGGGGCGATCGCCATGTATCAATTCGTCGCTCCGGCTCGCGTTTGGATCGGTCAAATTTCCGACTCCAAGCCGATTCGCGGCTATCACCGCACGGGATATGTGTGGCTGGGCATGGCGCTCCAGGCGATTTGCTTATTCATCGCGATTCAAGTGGTGTGGCGGCTGGGGGCCAGTGCCGTTGAGGGCTGGACTGCCGTGACTTGGGGGTGGCTGGCCCTGTTAGCGGGCATGTTTGCCCTCTATGGTCTGTGCATTTCCGTGAGTTCGACGCCCTTTGCGGCGCTGTTGGTGGATGTCTCTGATGAGGACAACCGCTCGCAACTGGTCGGTATTGTCTGGGCCATGTTGATGGTGGGCATTGTGGCTGGGGCAATCGTCGGTCAGGTGCTGCTAGAGAACATCTCGGCTGAAGAACTCCAGGCAGCTATCACGCGCCTATTTATTCTGTTTCCCGTCTCGGTCGTCGGGTTAGGGATTCTGGCTACTTTTGGTATTGAGAAAAAATATTCGCGTTACGCCAGCCGTTCTTCCTTAGCGGGTCGCGAAGACCAGATCACCTTACGACAAGCGCTCTCGGTGCTGACTGCTTCTAAACAGACCGGGGTGTTCTTCGTCTTCTTGCTGGTGATGACCGTCAGCCTGTTTCTGCAACAGCCCGTGTTAGAACCTTATGCGCGAGAGGTGTTTGGTCTCAGCATCGGCGAAAGTGCTGGATTAAACCAGTTTTGGGGCTACGGCATTTTGGCCGGTATCGGCTTAGCCGGATTTCTCATCGTGCCGCGTCTGGGGAAGCAGCGTACGGCGATGATCGGCTGTTTGTTTTCTTCTGTTTGTTTTGTGTTGGTAATTCTCGCGGGCGTCACGGCAAACCCCACCACGCTCCGCAGCGCGGTGATGCTGTTTGGCTTAGCCTCGTGCATTTTGACCAACAGCGCCGTGAGTTTGATGCTCGATTTCACCGCTGCCGAAACTGCTGGCACCTTTATCGGGGCGTGGGGATTGGCTCAAGCGATGGCGCAGGCCAGTGCAACTGTCCTCGGTGGAGCGCTGCTCGATTTGGGCCGCCAAATATTTAGTCAGACGTTCTTTGCCTTTGCGCTAGTGTTTGCGGTGCAGGCGATCGGCATGGTGCTAGCCTTTGCACTGCTGACGCGAATTAATGTGCAGCAGTTCAAGACTGAATCTGGCAAAGCGATCGCTACCCTGATGGAACTGGATTTGGACTAGCCATGGATGCTTTTTGGGATCAGGTATTCGATTTCTCCCAGTCCATCACGGCTGAAGTCGGTGCCAAGCTGCTGGAGGTGTTTGGCCGCGTTGCGGCTGAGGAAAAACAGGATGGTAGCCTCGTCACCGAGTTTGATAAGTGGTCGGACGAGCGCTTGAGAACAGCCATTCAGTCAGCCTTTCCTGAGCACGGGGTGCTGAGTGATGATACCCTGCATGTCTTTCCCGATACGGACTGGTGCTGGATTGTGGATCCCATTGATGGCACGACTAATTTTACGCAGGGGATTCCTCTGTGGGCGGTTTCGCTAGGGTTGCTCTATCGAGGAACGCCTGTATACGGATATGTTTACGTGCCGACGTTGAACCAGCGTTTTTATGGCTATTGGCCTGGCGACAGCGGGTTAGACATGTCAACTGGGGCCTGGTTGAATGGCGAGCCGATTCACGTGCGCTCGGATGATCCGGGCAAAAATCAGTTCTTTAGCCTCTGTGCTCGCAGCACTGACGTATTGCAGCAGCCCTTTCCCTGCAAGGTGCGAATGCTGGGAGTCGCTACCTACAATTTGCTAATCGTGGCTGCGGGCTATGCGATCGGGGCGGTCGAAGCGACCCCAAAGGTCTGGGATATTGCAGGTATCTGGCCGATTGTGCACGCGGCTGGCGCGACCTGGACGGCGCTGGACGATCGCGCCCCCTTTCCCCTAACAGTGGGCGAAAATTACCGCAGCCGTCCGTTTCCGACCTTGGTGACTAACCGGGCTGATTTGGTGGAGCAGTTTCGCCCCTTGGTTGATCGGGTAGCGATCGATGACTCGGCCAAATGAGTCGCTCAAAAACAGCGTCCCGCGACCGCCGAGTCTGGCACTGCCAGACTCGTACAGAAAACGTCTGCCCTGGGGCAGTCATTTAAGCGCAGAAGTTCCTGCATCGGTTCCTGAAAGGGGTTTTAAATGGTGGCACTGATCTCGGCAGTG
>CALCPB010000101.1 GCA_937897665.1 uncultured Halomicronema sp.
CGCTCACCCAGAACAAAATGGTCGTCCAGACGGTGCAAACGCTGGATCAACGTTTGCAAGTGACCGGTGCTGGTTACCAGCCAGAAGGGGCGTTCATCACCGAGTCCGGCGACGTAGATGAGGCCACATCGCCGGATCTGAGACGGCTGCTGCTGTGTGGGGTGTTGTGCAACGATGCCGTCTTGCAAAAAGAAGCGGGGGAATGGTCGATTTTAGGGGACCCGACGGAAGGCGCACTGGTGGTGCTGGCGGGTAAGGCCGGGCTTGACCAACCATCGCTGCTGCCGCAGTTTTCGCGTCAGGCCGAATGGGCTTTTTCGGCAGAGCGGAAGCGCATGAGTGTGATTGTCGCCCCGCTGCCAGAGGCTGCCCGTCTAGAGTTGCCCGACAGCCCCTACTGGCTCTTTTCCAAAGGCTCACCCGAACTGCTGCTAGAGCGGTGTGAGTGGATTCAGCAAGGGGGGGCGTTACGGCCTTTGGAGGCAGCGACACGAGATCGCATTCTGGCGCAAAATGAAACGATGGCCAGCCAGGGCTTGCGGGTGTTGGGCCTCGCGAGTAAATCGCTCACCACCCTGCCGCCGCCCGACGTGGCAGAAGCCGCAGTAGAGCAAGATTTGGTGTGGTTGGGGCTGGTGGGCATGATGGATGCCCCTCGACCCGAAGCGCGTGAGGCAGTACGGCTCTGCCAGCAGGCGGGCATTCGCCCAATGATGATTACCGGCGATCACCAGCTCACCGCTCGGGCAATCGCGGCCAACATGGGCATTGCCCCGGCCAATGCCACGACGCTCACCGGGCAAGCTTTAGAAACCATGAATACCGCCGACCTGCAGCAGGCCGTTCGTGATGTGCAGGTGTATGCGCGAGTGGCTCCCGAACACATGCTGCGAATTGTGCAGGCACTGCAGGCCCAGCATCACGTTGTGGTCATGACCGGCGACGGCGGCAACGATGCTCCTGCCCTGAAACAGGCTGACATCGGCATTGCCATGGGCATCACCGGCACCGACGTTAGCAAAGAAGCCAGCGATATGGTGCTGCTCGACGACAACTTTGCCACCATCGTGGCAGCGGCAGAAGAGGGCCGCGTGGTCTACAACAACATTCGTCGCTTTGTGAAATATATTCTTGGTTCCAACATTGGCGAAGTGTTGACGATCGCCGCCTCGCCGATTTTGCTGCCAATTTTAGATGTGCCCCTAACGCCGCTGCAGATTTTGTGGATGAATTGGGTTACAGACGGTTTTCCCGCCTTAGCGTTGGCCGTCGAACCCGCTGAAGCCGATGTGATGGAACGCCCGCCCCACGATCCGCAAGAGAGCATCTTTGCAAGGGGGCTCGGCATCTATATGCTGCGCATCGGCGTGGTGTTCAGCATCATTTCCATCACGCTGATGTATTGGGCCTATTTCCATGCCCAAAACCCTGATTTACCGGGCGACCCCGATCGCTGGAAAACGATGGTGTTCACCACTCTCTGTCTGTCGCAAACGGGCCACGCGATCGCGGTGCGGTCAGATACGCAAATGACCTACCAAATGTCGCCCTTTTCCAATCCGTTTGTGTTGGCAGCCGTGACAATCACAACGGTGTTGCAGCTGATGCTGATTTATGTCGAACCGCTGCGCAACTTTTTTGGTACGCAACTCCTCAGTCCGACAGAAATCGCCATTTGCTTCGGTTTCAGTACGCTGATGTTCGTCTGGGTCGAGAGTGAAAAGCTGCTGCGCCGATTGTCGAAAGGCTGACATTAACGCGGTTGGTTAGCGGCCTCATTTTGTGTGATCAGGCGTTGCTCAATACTGGTGCCGCCACCCAAGGTGCGTTCTAAAAATCTTAAAAGATGCTGAATAGCAGACAAGGTAGGAGCAATGCGATCACGATTTTGCCCTTGCCCCAGCTTGAGATCAAACTGCACGAGCTGCTTAAACCAGGCCAGGTTTTGAGGATCGCGCAGCTGTGTGCAAAAGGCCCGGTAGCTAATGGGCGTTTGCCCTTCAGGGGTGGCCATTTCGTGGGCCAATGTGCCCTGCAAAATGTAGTAGATGCCCCCGCCTTTGCCGAAGGACACGCTGACGTCGAATAGCAAACTGATCAGCTCGGTATCACTTTTGTGGCTGAGTTTTAGGAAGGGGGCATGCGCACGCACTCGCTGGATTTGGAAGAATAGGCACGCTGTCATGTAGCAAGACGACATCAAGTAATAGCCTTGACAGGCAAACCAATCTTCATCAATCGAGTGAATTGCTTCTGGTTGGTCGATTGACAGTAACGCTTGACAGGTGCCATTCTCTTGCTCTAAGCGATCGCGAATCCGGTCCAGCCGTGCGTAAACTTCTTCGGCATACAGTCGGAGCGGGTTGAGATAGGTCAAGGTGATGCGATCACGTTCCTGAGCCTGGTCTAGCTGACGCGTGGTTCTAAAAGCGAAGTATTGGGTGCCCACGGCCACCAATAGCGACGTCACAGCAGAAATCACAGCGGTCAGTATTCCGGCAGTCATAGCAATCTCTGGCAGCGCAATGCCAAAAGCTTAGCGGATGGTGACGCCTCAATTTTGAGTAGGCGGTATTGGCGTCGGGGCGATTGCAGCTGAAGCTGTCGGCGTCAAAATGTTGCAGCTCAGCCCAATAAATACGAGAACTGAGCCCATTATCTCTAAGCGGCTGAAGCTGTCGCCCAACAGGGAGACGGTAAATACCATGCCAAAAATTGGCACCAGTAATGAAAAGGGGGCGATCCGGTTGGGTGAGTAGCGCTGCACCAGATAAGCCCAAAAGCCGAAACACAGCAGCGAAGAAATCAGCCCCGTATAGAGCATCGTGCCGATGCCCAGCCAGCTGAGCGATCGCAAGGCCATCCATTGGCCCGACTCTAGCCAGGCCGACAGGCCCAGTAGCGGCAGCGGCGGAATCACCGACATCCACGCAAAGAGTTGAAAGCCATTATCAATTTTGGCCAGTTTGATGCAGATATTGCCCATCGCCCAAGCCGCCGCCGCCCCCAAGATTAGGGTCAGACCGAACAGTGGCGTATTACCGCCCCGGTCGAGGGCGATCGTACCCATGCCCGCCAGCGCCAACCCCACGCCCAGCCACTGCTGGCGACGCGGCACATCACGCAAAATCAGGGTTGAAAATAGCAGCGTAAATAGCGCCTGTGACTGCAGCAGCAGAGAGGATAGTCCCGGCGACATGCCGTGGCCTAATCCCACATACAGCAAGCCGTTCTGCAAAACGCCCATGGTGATGCCGACGGCAATAATCCAGCCCCAAGCCATGTTTTGTCGAGGCACGAACAATACGGTTGGCACAGCCACCACGATGTATCGAAAAGCCGCAAACAGCAGCGGCGGAAACTCGCCTAGGCCCACTTTGATGGTCACAAAGGTGAACCCCCAAAGGATGGTTACCGAAACCGCTAGCCCAGTGTGCAGAGGCCCCATCTTCTCAGCGGTTTTAGCCATGGTGTTGCTGTCGTCCCTCGCCGGCAACAACTTGCGAAAGGAGTCTTGAGATGATGAGTTGGGATCGGGATTGGCGATCGCGGCCCCTAAGCGTTTCCTCTAAATGAGTCACAATGGCTGTGCCTAGCAAGACAGGGATACTCAAACAACCTCCAAAATCGCCTGTGCCAGAGTAGAGCGTCAATGCTCAAGGATAAATTTATAGCGACGGATAGATTTTCACCTCTCTCCGAAGGTTCGCCGCAGGGCAAACCTTCAACGAGTACTGGTGCCCCGAGCAGGCCAGTTTTTCTGCCCGCGTCCCCCTTGTCCGCCTATTCGTTTGTAGTCTGCTGATCCTTCACGCCTGCTGTGACAACGCCGCATAGCGAGCCTTGATGTCGGTGATGGCAAACAGGGCTTCGAAATTGAGCCCCTGAGCTTGATAAAACTCACCACCGCCCTGCTGGCGATCGACCAAGGCCAAAATGGTATTTACCGTATAGCCTGCCTGCCGCAGCCGCTCAACCGCTTGCCAGGCAGAGCGCCCAGTCGTGACGACATCTTCGAGCACCACGACTGGCGTTCCTGGTGGCAGGGTAGGCCCTTCGATATAGGCCTGGGTGCCGTGGCCTTTGGCTTCCTTGCGCACAATCAGCGGCGTGATCGGACGATCGCGATAGGCACCGACAATACTGACCCCCGTGACCATGGGGTCGGCGCCCAGAGTGAGTCCCGCCACCGCTGCCGTCGTCGCCGGTAACTTGTCAAGCAACAAGCGCCCGACCATCACGCCGCCCGCAGCGTGCAGCGTGACCTGCTTACCATTGATGTAATAGGTGCTCTTTTGCCCAGAGGAAAGGGTGAAATCCCCTTCTTTGTAGGCCGCTTCGCAAAACAGATCGAGTAGGCGATCGCGGAGTTCCTCTGGGGACAACGTCGTCAAGGTCAAAACAGAGGAGTCAGTGCGGGATGTCATAGAGAAAATAATGAAGAAAAATTGCGTCGTTTTGGTAAGACTGCGCTATAAGTAACAGGCAGTCAGGCCATTTTGGTCGGGTGAATTATCGGTGTGAATTTTAGTTTACGCCGCCAAGAGACTCCAAGACATAGCAAACATCGGTTTATGTCTGTGTCTATCCGTTTTATTCAGTGGATTGAGGAATGTGAGATGGCTAAGTTCTTAATTCGGTCTTTGACGGCGACGGCCGCAATCATCGCCTCCGTCGCGATCACTTCTAGTGCCCAGGCAGATGAGCCTCCTACCTCAGAGTCAGCGTATGTCCCGCGGGCGATGAATGAGATTTTCAACGCCAACTCTGGCGCCTACATCAATAATCGTTCTACTCCAGGTCAACTCGGCACAATGTTTGGCGTGGGTGGGTTTCCTGAGCAAGACATCATGAACGATCTTTATGCGGTTCACGATACCTATGTCTATCTGCTCGACCAGCAAACGCGTACCGATCCCACCATCCGCGTGCCTGACTTGCTGAATCCTTACAACACCTCAGTGCAGCTATTGCCGTCAGGTGTTTCTACCGGGGCGATTTCCGGTAGCGAGTTTGTTTTTGAATAATACGCCAAGCTGAGTTCACCTTCTGTGGGCTAGGCCAGCGGTACTCTAACCCAGGGTGTTTGAGATGTTCGCATACTCAAGCAGTCTGGGTTTATTTGTGGTAGTTTTTCTCGACGCGATTGCCTAACTGCTAAATGAAACTGTCATCAC
>CALCPB010000102.1 GCA_937897665.1 uncultured Halomicronema sp.
GGCGAACCGGCGGCTGCTACAGGCCAAGCTGGAAGCGCGCTACTATGAGGTCGTTATGGCGTCCAGTGGTCCAGAGGCGATCAATCTAGCAAGAAAACAACGGCCAGACGTCATTTTAATGGACGTCATGATGCCCGAAATCGATGGTATCGCTACGTTCAAGAGTCTGCATGAAAATCCTCAAACTCAATCGATTCCCGTCATCTTATTAACGGCCAAAACTCGCACCGCAGAAAAACGACTGCTTCAAAAAATTGGCGTCGCTGGGGTTATTACCAAACCCTTCAATCCGTTAACTTTGGCTAGCCAAGTCGCGAAGCTGCTGAACTGGTCGATTTGAGGGGAGCCCATGAGAGTTTTACTGGTCGAAGATGATGACGCGTTGGTGGCGCTGCTGACCCAGCAGCTCACGGCCCAAAATTATGTCGTTGACCGCGTCGCCGATGGTGAAACGGGCTGGGCCTACAGCTCGACCTTTGACTATGACCTGGTGATCTTGGACTGGATGCTGCCGCAGCTGGATGGCATTCAACTCTGCCAACGCCTGAGAACTGAAGGCTTTAGCGTGCCAATTCTATTGCTGACGGCCCGAGATAAACAAACTGAAAAAATTAAAGGCCTTGAGGCCGGGGCCGATGATTATGTCGTGAAACCCTTTGATCTGGCAGAACTCATGGTGCGCATTCGCGTGCTACTGCGGCGCACCCTCACTGACTCAGCACCGCTTTTGAGCTGGGGCGATTTGTGTTTGGATTCGGTGAGCTGTCAGGTGACGTATCACGGGCAGCCGGTTTCCCTGACCGCCAAAGAATATTCATTATTAGAGCTATTCCTCAGGCACAGCTATCAAGTCTTTAGTGCCACCACCCTGCTCGATCGCATTTGGTCATCGGAGGAATTTCCCAGCGAGGCCACGGTGCGATCGCATATTCGGGGGTTAAGGCGCAAACTCAAGGCGACCGGCGCGCCCCCTGATTTAATCGAGACTGTACATGGGTTGGGGTATCGCCTCAAGATTCGGGCCTTGATTCCTGCTGCCGTCCAGCCAGCGGCGCTCCCGACTCACGTCGAACGTCAGACCCGTTATTTAGACGGCCTGATTCAAACCTGGAAGGCCCATAAAGGGGAAAGTTTGGAACGCTGGAATTATCTCGTGCAGATGACGCAAACGTTGCAAACTCAAAGGCTGGGTGAACAGCAACGTTTGCAGGCCCAGCAGATGGCCCATAGCCTAGCAGGCACCTTGGGCACCTTTGGCCTCATGGAAGGCTATCGTCTCTCGCGGCAAATCGAGCAGCTCTTGCAACAAGAGACAGCATTATTGCCGACTCAATGCTCACAGCTGCAAACCTTGGTCACTACCTTGGGGCATGCACTAGATGAGTCCCCCAAGCTGACCGATGCCGTCGAGGAGGCCCCGGCGTCGCCGCGCATGCTCATCATCGATTTAGACAATGTGCCCTACATTCAGCAATTCATGGCGCTGGCGATCGCCCAAGGGTTCGAAGCAACGACGGTCGCTTCGGTAGAAGCGGCTGCTCGAAGCTGTGGACTGGGGGCATCGTCCCCAGCCCCACCACCACCAACTGATTTACCCGACTTAGTGCTGGTGAATCTGGTCGTCAGCAAAACCGATGCAGTGCTCGATGAACCGATCTTGCAAAGGCTGTTGCAATTCATCACTGAGCTGACTCAGCAGTGGTGCGAGTTACCGGTTTTAGTGGTGACTCCTCAAGCGGACTTTGGCAATCGGCTCAATCTGATTCGGCGCGGCGGTGCGGTCATTCTGGAATATCCAGTGGCGCCGGCAGAGGTTTTGGAGATGGTGGTGCAAGCGACCGAGCACCGGTATCGCCTCAGCAAAGTCATGATTGTCGATGATGATACGCATCATTTGCAGCAGGTGATGCAGCTGTTGCAGCCCTGGAACTTTCAAATTACGCCCTTGGCCAACCCTCAGCGATTTTGGCTGCTCTTTAATCAAATCCTGCCAGATATGGTGATCCTCGACATTGAAATGCCCCACATTAACGGCTTCGAACTGTGTCAAGTGCTCCGGAGCCATCCTCAATGGCAACATTTACCGAGTATTTTTCTGAGCATTCACGCCGACCCGGCCAAGCAACATCAGGCGTTTGCGCTGGGAGCCGATGATTACGTGACTAAACCCATTCAAGGGCAGGACTTGGCCCGACGGGTGCTGAATCGCTTGCAGCGATCGCACGCCGCTCTTCGTTGGCAGCAGGCGATCACACCTGTAGGCTAATGCTCTACGTCTCAGGCTGCGGGGCCCAGACCACTCAGAATTTAGGAAAGCGCTTGCTGCCATCAGTTTCTCGATGATGTGAGGAGCACTGTGGGGCTGCCGACAGAGACCGGAGATCTTGACGGGTTATTTTCAGGGGTACAGCCCTTAGCGCGATCAAGCCACTTTCAACGAGGCAAAAGAGGTGGGCGTGGCGGGTGGTGCTTGGTAGGTCAGGATATCTTCTGACAGAGAGTTTTAATGATTTTGGTAGAATCTCGACCCACCCTACGGCGGCTTGACTGAAAATTATGGGCTTCACAAGCTCCTTATTCTTCTTTTGCCGGCACAGGATTTGCACAAGGGTCAGGCAAGGTGACAGTTAAGATCTTGAGGACTCTAACGCATCATGGTTCGAGCTGATTTCTCTACCTTGTGCGAACAACAGCATCCCCTTATTCGCCGATTAACAGAGGTGACCGCAACAATGCATTTGAGCACAGGCTTTTGGGTCAGAGTGGGCTGATCGCCACCGGTAAATGTGCTGCTTGATGACGTCAAAGAGACGCTCAACGAAGATTTGTAATGAAACATGAAGCCCTCTCAGATTAACCGCAACCTTCGTAAATCTACGGAAGGCTTTTTCTGTAAAGGATTCGGCAATTGTAACTAGTTAGATACAAGCCAGTGCACAGGATCTGCACAACTGAATTGATTAAATGAAGAAGTCCAAAAGGCCTGAGTCCTGACAGTTTACGGTTTTACTGCTGGGGCTCAGTTATCTCATAAACTGGCCGGTTAATCAGCGATGATGGGCCGCCCTGCAAGATTTGAACTTTGTTGAAAAATTGACGTTCTCAACAGAACGAGTTTTCTCTGAGGAGAGGATTGCTCTCCCCTCTCTTCAGAGAAGTTTTTTTATGAACTGTTGAGGCTTGCTTGGCAACAAAGCTGGCCGTTTGGATCTAGTTTGATTGCGTGTTTAGAGATAGGAGATTTTTTCATGCTTGACGCTTTTACAAAAGTCGTTTCCCAAGCCGATGCGCGGGGACAATACGTCAGTGATGACCAACTTAGTGCCTTAACCCAGTTTGTGGCTGAGGGCAATAAGCGAGTGGATGTAGTAAATCGACTGACGGGCAACACCTCTGCCATTGTGGCGGATGCTGCTCGGGCTTTGTTTGCCGAGCAACCCCAACTCATTGCGCCGGGCGGTAACGCTTATACAAGCCGGCGGATGGCAGCCTGCCTGCGCGATATGGAAATTATTTTGCGCTATGTCACCTATGCCGTGTTTGGCGGCGATGGCAGTGTGATGGACGATCGCTGTTTGAATGGTCTCCGCGAAACCTATGTGGCTTTGGGCGTTCCTGGTACTTCCGTCGCCGAAGGGGTCAGCAAGATGAAAGATGCTGCCATTGCGATCGCCAACAATCGAGAAGGCATCACCCAAGGCGACTGTAGTTCTCTCATGGCTGAACTCGGCAGCTACTTTGATCGCGCTGCTGCCGCTGTGAGCTAAGCCTCGCGCTGGTTGATGTACTTTTTGTAAACCCTTTAGAGATATTAATTCCCATGAAAACCCCCATGACTGAAGCGGTTGCTGCCGCCGATTCCCAAGGTCGTTTCCTCAGTAGCACCGAACTTCAGGTAGCTTTTGGTCGTTTTCGTCAGGCCGAAGCGGGCTTGGCTGCTGCTAAATCCTTGAGCCAAAACGCCGACAGTCTGGTGAACGGAGCGGCTCAAGCCGTTTACCAAAAATTCCCCTACACGACTCAAATGCAAGGCAATAACTATGCCTCGACTCCCGAAGGCAAATCTAAGTGCAGTCGTGATATTGGCTATTATCTGCGGATGGTGACCTATTGCCTCATTGCGGGTGGCACTGGTCCCATGGATGACTACCTGATTTCGGGCATCGCTGAAATTAATAGCACCTTTGAATTATCGCCTAGCTGGTATGTCGAAGCGCTGAAGCATATCAAAGCCAACCATGGCTTGAGTGGCGATGCCGCGGTTGAGGCTAACTCTTACCTTGACTATGCCATCAATGCTTTGAGCTAATTCTGCGGTGAGTGCCCGAGGCCAGTGCGCCCCCTTAGCCATTCCTTGATGCTAAGCGGTGAACCGGCTTCGGGTTGCCTTGATCGAGCCCCATTTGTGATTGCTCTGAAAATAAACTCGTGTCGGGTGGGTCAGCGCTCTCGCCAGTGCTCACAACTCCCGCTCCGGGGACTGTAACCCACCGCTGTTAACTAGCCTGTGGCCGCACCTTTTTCCTTCAGGGAATTAGCGCGTGAACGTCATGGGCCGTTTTCCCTTTAATTAATTGATGTCGATTTGAGGACGCCTTTATGACCAGCACTATGTCAGCTACCCAGCTAGGATTTGAACCCTTTGTTGAAGCCTCTCCCACCGAATTGCGATCGCACGCCACTGACGCCGACATTCAAGCGGTGATTTGGGCCACCTATCGTCAGGTGTTAGGTAATGACCATGTGATGCAGGCCGAGCGCCTTACCAGTGCTGAGTCGATGCTGACTCACGGCCACATCAGAGTGCGCGATTTTGTGCGGGCTTTAGCCCTCTCGGAGTTGTACAAGCAAAAATTCTTCTACAGCACACCGCAAGTGCGATTCATTGAACTCAACTTTAAGCATTTACTGGGGCGGGCGCCTTACAGTGAAGCGGAAATTACTGACCATGTGAACTGCTATGTCGAGCAAGGCTACGAAGCGGAAATTAATAGCTATCTCGACTCAGCCGAGTACCAAGAGAACTTTGGCGATCAAATCGTTCCTTACTATCGGGGATTTGCGACCCAAACCAGCCAAAAGACTGTGGGCTTTGTCAGAATGTTTCAGCTCTATCGGGGATATGCCAGCAGCGATCGCGCTCGGGTCAATCACAAAAAAGGCTGCCTCACTGAAGACCTGGCTCGAAACACCGCTAGCCCCTTAAGAACCTCCACTTTGAGCAAAGAACTCTTGGGGACAACCGGGGGCAACCGCGAGCAAATGTATCGTATTCGCGTTTCTCAAGGCGCTAGCGGGCGCACTCCCCAAATTCGTCGCAGCGTTCAAGAATACGTCGTCAGCTACGAGCAGTTGTCGCCCACCTTGCAACGTCTTAACCAACGGGGTAGCCGGATTGTCAACATCACTTCGGCCTAGACACTCTCAGCGGTTGCGGCCTTAAAATGCCCCCCCGATGCCGATATCGATGCAGTCAATGCCGCGATCGCGGCATCGGGGATCGCTAAAAAATCTCAATTTGTATCCCCCACTCAGAGCGCTGCACGTCAAATAGTATGCTCAGAATAGAAAGTTTTCTGTTGAAAATTCTCTGTCGGGGGTTTAGCCGTGCTCAATCTCTGCGATTGGCACGCTATTTTTGCGCCCACCCCTTACCTATAAAATCCATATAATCCAAGGAGATGAACCTGTGGCGATTACCGTAACAGCTGACCGTTTAGGCACCACCCCATTTGCTGAGCAAAGCCCGGTAGAATTGCGTCCCAAAGCATCATCGAGTGATGCTCAAGCGGTGATTTATGCGGTCTATCGACAGGTTTTAGGGAACGATTATTTGATGCGGTCGGAGCGTCTGACCGAATTAGAGTCACTGCTCACAAATGGCAGCATATCCGTAAGAGACTTTGTGCGAGCAGTCGCCAAATCAGATTTGTACAAGACTAAGTTTTTATATCCCAACTTTCAGACCCGCGTCATTGAGTTGAATTTTAAGCATCTCTTAGGGCGGGCTCCCTATGACGAAGCAGAAGTCGTTGAGCACCTTGATCGCTACGAAAACCAGGGGTTTGAGGCCGATATCGACTCTTACATTGATTCAGCAGAGTATGAAAACCAGTTCGGTGACAACAACGCTCCTTACTATCGGGGATTCAATACTCAGACCGGTCAAAAAACGGTTGGCTTTACCCGGATGTTTAGTTTATATCGGGGCTATGCCAACAGCGATCGCGCTCAAATCGCTGGTAGCCAGTCTCGTCTCGCGGCAGAATTAGCGATGGGTAGCTCGTCTGCGGTCATCCCGCCTTCCGGTGTTGACAATCAAGGCTGGGCTTATCAAGCGCCGAAGAAAGGCTACGTCTCGACTCGCGTCTTTGGCCGGCCCACCTCAACTGCAGAGCGCGGACAGCTTTATCGCCTTGAGGTCGCTGGTGGTCGTTCGCTGGGCTATCCCAGAATT
>CALCPB010000103.1 GCA_937897665.1 uncultured Halomicronema sp.
AACAAGCAAGCCTATTGACCAGCCAAGTCTGCTGCCCGGTCGAGTTGAGCCTGCGTATTTGACGCCCACTGAGGATTGCCTTGGGTAATGTAGGGGTTTTTGGCGTGCTCTAAAACGCCCCTGGCCTCGCCATAGTCAGCCAAGCGCATAAACGACAAACCGGCGCTGTAATAGGCATTGGCATATTCGGGATTGAACTCAGTCGCGGCTCGAAACGAATCGAGAGACGCGTTGTAATCACCCTGGCCGTATTGGGCAACGCCGAGGTTATAAAACGCCTCGACATATTGCGGAAAGATGGTGATCGCCCGCTCAAAGGCCGCGATCGCAGCATCATAATTTTGCTGCCTCAGGTAAATCCGGCCCTGGTGAAAGGCAGGTTCGGGGGCATTCGGCGTGTATTCTTCCGCTGTTTGCAGTGAGGCGATCGCCGCCTCATAATTTTGCTGGTCGAGCTGCACTAGGCCCAGGTTGTAATAGGCATTGCCTAAGTCCGGCTGCAGTTGGATTGCCCGTTCCAAATACTCTTGGGCCTGATCCAAATTGCCGCCTTCCCATAGGGCAGCACCCAGGTTGGAGTAAGCCATCGCAAATTCCGGGTCGGCCTCCAGCGCCTTCCAAAACGCGGTGGCCGCCTCTTGCAATTCGCCCGTTTGTCGCAGCACCAGCCCTAAGTTGTAGTGAGCGGCCGACGAATTGGGGTCTAACGCAATGGCTTCTCGAAAGGCTGCTGTCGCGTCCACCACAGCGCCCTGCTGAATCAAAGCTAAGCCTCGATTGAGGGCCGCTTCTGACGGCGGCACGTCAGGCACTTGGGCAATCTGTGATTCGGCTGGTTCAACCGCCCGCGCTCCCGGTGTCGATTGAGTCAGTACCAAACTAGCGCCGACACATAGGCCACCTACAATATGCAGCCAGCGATGATGCCAAATGCCCATAAAAAACCCTCCCGAGACCAGATATAGCGTCTCAGCTTCTCTAGCAACTGTTCGCCTGTAGTTATATCAAATCTGTCGCGATCGGGAACGCCTTGGCTGACAAAAAAGTGGGGCGATCGCTCAGACCGTGGCCGTGAGGTGGCCAATATCTGCAGGCGTTAAGTTGGCATCAACGACCTCACCATCGCGAAACCATACGATACGGCGGGTCAGGCGTGCGACATCCGGTTCGTGGGTCACCATCACCACGGTGATCCCCGTCGCGTTAAGTTCTGAAAAGATGCCGAGCACATCCTGCGTGGTGTGGGAGTCCAAAGCGCCAGTAGGCTCATCTGCCAGCACTAACAAGGGCTGGTTGACGATCGCTCGCGCGATGGCTACGCGTTGCTGTTGCCCCCCCGAGAGTTGGGTCGGTCGATTGTTCATACGATCGGCTAGTTTGACCTGTTTCAAGGCAGCGGCGGCCCGCGCTTGGCGCTCTTGACTGGCAACCCCTGAATACACCATGGGTAACATGACGTTTTCGATGGCGGTGAGCTGAGGCAACAGATGAAATTGCTGAAACACGAAGCCAATTTTGCGGTTACGAATATGGGCTAGGGTATCATCATCCAGCTCGGCCACATTTTCACCGTCTAAATGGTAGTCTCCCGAAGTGGGGCGATCGAGGCAGCAAATCAAAT
>CALCPB010000104.1 GCA_937897665.1 uncultured Halomicronema sp.
GTTGGAGTGGTGGGTCGTAAAGGTCTCCGGTCAGAGGCTTTGCGCGATCTGATGGACGTTGACCCCCACCCTATGTAAGTCTGATTTTCAGAGCATTTGCCCTCGGTCTTTAAACGCGCCCCTTGAGCTGCTGGCAGCTTAAGTTCGCCCACTAAGCCCCCCGGCTCCCCAGCCCCTCTACCGTTTCTCCACCCTCAACCCACTACCCTCAACCCTCTACTCCTCATTCACGGCTGCCGCAACCGATCCAGTTCAGCTTGCAGCTCCGCCAGTTCGCGTCGCAGGCGATCAACGTCATTGCGACCGTTTGTAGCCTGAGTGGGCACTGTGCCATCCGTCGCCGATCGCCGATAGTTACCCGCTTTGATCTGCGCATACTCCTCCGAGTTGGCCCAGGTCTTGAGATAGCTGAGGCGATCGACCGGAAAGGGGTGGCTCAGCATCGGGCCTTGGCCGGTGCCGTTGTAGAGCAAAAACTTGTAGACCTGACTGAGGCCATCTTCATCCAGATTTTTATAGTCTTCTGCCTGGGCTTCAAAGGCAGCGAAATTGAGCTCATGGGCAAAGCGGTTGCTGCCACCACCGACTCGCATCATCGTGTGGCCTACCAGTTGCCAATCGTCGGTGGCCAGCAGCGCGGCGCGATCGCACGACAGTTCCGCCATGCGCCGCCATTCATAAAAGGCATAAATCAGCCCGGTGCTGATCACATTGCCAATGCCAAAGGTGAGTTCGCCAATCACCGTGGCCGTATTCATGGCCCAAATCGCCATCTGCGTCAGCGTGGTGTGGCCGCATTTCACATGGCCGAGTTCGTGGGCCATCACCGTGCGAATTTCGTCATCGCTGAGCAAATCTAGCAGGCCGGTATTGATGACGATGCAGGGATGCTCTTCGCCAATCGCGTAGCTGTTGACCTGAGGATTTTGTGCGACGAATAGGGTCGGTTCTGGCTGCACGTCGAGGGCCTGTACACAGGTGCGAAACCACTGATAGAGCGTGGCATATTGCTGTGGCCCCACCTGCACGTAGTTGCCCATGAGCGACACAAACTGGGGGCGCTCGTACATAAATTCGACAAACTTGCGGGCCACTAGGTCAAACCCCGGCACTGCTCTGAGGGCCGCTTCGGCCTGCTGGTCGAGGGGATGACGAAAGGCGTCGCGGCTGATTCCAGGGTAGTCAGGCATGGGTTTTTACGGTGGCAAAGTGACAAGACTCCACCAGTCTAAACAACCCATTCGCGAGTCGCGGTGTTCTGCCTCCAGCGCGCATCATCAATATCAGCCCCCCCACTTTTGGAGACCGGCCTGAGCGCGCCCGCTCCATCAACTCAGCTAGGTGCTGAACTTGCTGCGGTATCGGCATTGAGTCGCTAACAAATGACCACGCCTGGGGATTAAGATTTCGCGGCTTTGAAGATGACTGATAGGTTGTTGGCGGGCATGGCAATCACCTCCACCAGTTCAAAACCATGCTTGCGAGCGAGTTCCGTCACTGCGCCCAAGTCTCGTACGCCCCAAGCCGGATTTTGCGATCGCAGCGAGCGGTCAAAGGCTTCGTTGCTGGGGGCCGTATGCTGGCCCTGCTGCTTAAAAGGGCCGTAGAGATAGACGATGCCGTCGGTTGGCAGCAATGAGGCGGCTCCGGCAAACAGGCCGTTGCAGGCCGCCCACGGGGAAATGTGGATCATATTGATATTGACGATGGCGGCGATCGGCGGCACCGTCGATAAGGATTTTTGCCAGGTGCTGACCTGGGTGGGCCAGCGGGGCTGAGTTACGTCCAGCGCTAGCGGTTCATACAGCGTTTCGCTGGGGGCGGTGGCCAGCCAGCCGCGAATGCTCTCTCGCGCGGTCGGGTCGGGGTCGCTGGGCAGCCAATGTCGTGGGGCCAACTGCGGGGCCAAAAAGGTGGCATGTTGGCCGGTGCCGCTGGCGATTTCGAGTACCGTCCCTGAGGCCGGGAGATGGGCCGCAAGTACCGCCCCAATAGCGGCGCGATTGCGCTCAGTGGCGGGGGCGTAGCGCCGTTGGTCGAGAGACTGGGGCATGGGGTTAGGCATGAGAGTGTCTTACTTGTACCATCCTGATGCTGGGCCCACCGTTCTCAGCGCACCCTCTGAGGAGGAATCTGCCAGTGCGAATAAATCTTCCTCTCATTGGGGCGATCGCGCTTAAAGATCTGTCACTGAGCGCGTGAAAATTGCGCGGAATACTGGCAGGCCTTTGCTCAACGTCAATGTTTCGCGATCGGTCTGGGCGGCGAAAGGACTGGCAGGCAGCCAGTCGGGATGAGAGCGTTGAAAGGCGACATGTTCAGCAAAGCGATCGCACATTTCTTGGGCCACTGCTTCTACATCTGATTGCAGCACCACTCGACCGCCTGGGGGCAAATGCTGGGCTAACGACTGCACTAACTCTGGCTGCACCACTCGCCGTTTTTGATGCCGCTTTTTAAACCAAGGGTCAGGATACTGGTTGCTCTCCCTCTTCCGTACTCCTGCATGCTAAGACAGCTCGAACTCCGCGAGTGATGTGTTGGCATTGCTAATCTAAAAGTGCAGGTTTCGCAAGGCGGCGCGATCTCGCTGCTGCAGGGCTTGCTCAACTAGCGGTGCCCGAATCTCTAAGCCTAAAAAGTTCCAATCGGGCTGTTGCGTCGCCATTTGACTGACAAAATGCCCTTTGGCACAGCCAATATCGAGATGCAGCGGTTGCGTGGGCACCAGATAAAAGCTGGCCCAATCGATCGGCTCGACGGTGGTCTGATATTTGTTGCTGAGGGGATTGACATGCTGTCGAACTCGAACCGCCACCGTTTGCCCAACTCCTCAATTAATCCTTGCTTCAGCTCAGTCTATTACCCTATCGCCAAGGAGCGGTACGGTCAGCGGTTAGATTGACCCGACGCCAATGGAGCCCGCCAAACGTCAGCTGGTTGAACGGGTAGGCTCAGAAACTTTCTTTCAGGGTTTCCCTCAGTTCAAAAGCTACATCGTCATCATTGCTCGACACCATGATCATCACAGTCGTCGTGACGGTAGTTGTGTCGAGACTTTCTAAACAGACAAAGACGGCAGTAGAGTCAGCGGTGGTGCCCGCGACGCTGTTGCCTTCTACCTGGATATTGTCTAATTCTTGACTCGTTAGAGCCGCTGTCGACCGGTTGAGACAAGCCGTGAGGTCGCCATTGATTGATCGCCAAGCGTAATACAGGCCAGGTGCTTGAGCCTGCGCCGCTAAGCCCCAAAACGTAGCGCTTGCGCCGATCGCGAGCACAGACCAAACCCGAGATATCGTCATGGTGTCTCCTTGCCGGTGTCGCTAAGCGGCCAAAAAATGTTTACAGCTTGTAGTCTAGCGGTCGGTTTGGGCCTTCCTCAAACTTTTCTAGGACGCGTCCAATGGCTAATACCGACTCTTTAGAACAAGGCTACCAGTCTAGCCCCCTTGCCCCTCTGCTCCTCTGCGTTTTTAAGCTTGTATTGGGAGTCAGATCGCCCAGCGTGATGGGTTAAATAATGGCCCAATGGCCGTCAATTTTTAAAAGGGGCGAGCTATGCTGATTAACGTCACGTTTGGGGGAGCCAATCTATGACTGGGGTCATCCAAAAAATTGGGCTAGGACTGGCAGCTAGCTTCTGTTTGGGCGCAATCGCGGCCTGTCAACCCACCTCGCCAACAGCGACACCGTCAGAGCCGGCCCCTGAGCCCGAGGCGACAGAACCCGCTGAGACTGAAGAGCAGGCGGTTGAACCGACTGAACCGACGGATGCCGCTACGTCTCCCCAGACCGCTGCACCCGATACCACGGCAGCGGCCGCACCTGAACCCCAGCCTATTCCTCCCTTGCCGCCAGAGTGCAACAATCCCGATACGCAAACGGCAATGAATCTCTGCGCCCAAGCTGAGTACGACCAGGCCGACACCGAACTCAACAACGCTTATCAATCGGTCAAAGCGCCGCTCGGAGTCCAAAAGGCTGACCAGCTCATCGCCGCTGAGCAAGCCTGGATCGACTATCGCGATACCTACTGTGACTTTGTGCAAGCGCAGTTTGCCGGGGGCTCGATTCAACCGACGGTGTACTACGGCTGTCTGACCCAGCTCACTGATAACCGCACTGCCGTGCTGCAGCAGAGCAAGAGCGCTTCGATGGGCTATGACGCCGCTGATCAGGCGCTCAACTCGGTCTATCAAAGTTTGCAAGACTATCTGACCCCGACCGAACAAGATCAGCTGACCGACGCGCAACTCGCCTGGATCGACTATCGCGATGCTCATTGTGCGTTTGAGGCGGGCGATCAGAATGCCTGTTTGGCCCTGGTGACCGAGTCGCAAATGAGCCAGCTCGAAGAACAGCTCGATACGCGATCGCTATAAAAG
>CALCPB010000105.1 GCA_937897665.1 uncultured Halomicronema sp.
GCGGAAAACAGTTCTAGCGTTGTTGCCCCCTAACGTTGTTCACAATCAAGGCATTCATCCGGTGGGACGGCTTGACTACAATTCAACCGGAGCGCTGTTGCTGACAAATGACGGCGATCTCACCTATCGGTTGACGCATCCGCGCCATCATTTCCCCAAGACCTATCGGGTGGTGGTAGCGGGTCGGCCCAGTGCAGCGACCCTCGATCGCTGGCGGCGCGGGGGCCGGTTGGGCGATCGCCCAACCCAACCGGCCCAAGTCACTATCGTGGCCCCTCCGAGCCCCCATCAGACCGAACTCGAAATCGTGCTTTGGGAAGGGCAAAATCGCCAAATTCGCCGGACTGCCGAACAGCTAGGTCATCCAGTCAAGCGATTGCATCGCCTCGCCGTGGGGCCGATCGCCCTCGGCGACTTAGCGGCCGGCAAAATCCGGCCGCTCACCCGACCGGAACTGCAGCAGCTACGGCAGGTATCCACCCAAACTTCTGCCCCCAGTAATGTCACAGAATCGTAATTTTGGTGGATACTAGGCATGTCGTAATTTTTGTTTATAGAAGTCACGTTATATATTTAGTTTGCGTCTTCAGAAGGCTTAATGAAGAAACCGTCACCCGATAATCACCAGCTCTACCACGATCAGTTGGTTCATATTGGTCAGATCTTGCGAGGCACCCGCGAGACCAAGGGCATGTCCTACGAAGATTTGACCGAACAAACTCTGATTCGTCTGAGCTTACTCAAGGCGCTCGAAGTTGCTGATGTCAGTCAGCTACCGGAGCCGGTCTATACCCGAGGGCTGATCCGTCGCTACGGCGATAGTTTAGGGCTTGATGGAGAAGCGCTGGCCATTCAATATTTCACACCGGCAACGGCGACGGTGGCCTCTCGTTCATTTTGGCGGCTGCCAGTAACGCCTCAATTGCGTCCGGTGCATCTTTACCTGACTTACATCGTGCTGATTGGGATTGCGATTAGTGCCCTGTCCTACACGTTTCAGCGCATGAACTATCAGAACAGCACGCTGCCCGTCTTAGAAGGGGAAGTCGCCGAGGAAGCCACACTACCCGAAGCAGGAGCCGGCAAGGCGGAAGCGACCTCGCCGACAGAAGCGACCTCACCGACAGCAGGGATTGATTCCCCCATTCGGGTGGCGGTCGAGCTGCAAGGGCAGTCTTGGATTCGCGTGACCACCGACGGCCAGGTTACTTTTGAAGGCATTTTGAAGGAAGGCGCAACTCAAGTTTGGACGGCAGAAGAACAGCTCAAAATCCGCGCGGGGAATGCGGGCGGCGTCATGGTGTCTTTTAACGAAGGGAATTCTCAACTGTTGGGACAACCGGGCATGGTTGCTGAAGCGGTTTATCCGCCCAATACGGCCAGTTTGACGCAACCGCAATAGTGGCTAGGCGATCGCCCTATCACTCGGCCAGTCGTAGAGGATGACCTAACACTCTGACCAGGCGGCTAACCGAAACGCTCAAACAACGCGATGTGTAGCAAGCCGTAGTTTGATTAGGTTATTCCAGATGGCTGAAACTACTATCTGGTAGGCTTTTCAATTCCAAATTCCGCATTCCGAATTCTGCGATGGTAGTCGCCAGTCTGATTAGGGCCACCCTGTGGAGCCACTTGGCAGATGCGCTAAGGATTGAGAGTACTCCTAGGAGATGTCTCAGAGTAAAAATACCGGCGCGGTGGTGCGTGACGCTTTACCACCAGCCCCCTACGAGCTGCTTGCCGAATTCTCAAAAACAATTCCATCGTCTCCTGGCCCCAGACTTCCCCAGCAATTCAGGAGTATTGAAGTGGGCAGCAGCATCAGTTGGCCCGCTGCCAGAGTCGAATCACTTCGTTCACCAGAGTGCGATCGGGCGGTGCCGTGGCCTGAATCGCGGGCTCTGGTTCTACACCGGGGATATTCTGGCTCCAAGGGCTATTAGGGACATCGGTCAGGGCCACATCAGGATTGAGGGGTCGAAAGCCATGCTGCACAAACACGGCCTGCTGTTCCGGCGCGATTAGAAAGTCGATAAACTGCTGACCAGCTTGGGCTTCAGCGGCGCTGACATCACGGCGGGCGATCGCAGCGGTAGACACCGTCTCAATGGTGGGATCAAGGTAGTAAATCTGGTAAGGAGCGCCCTTGCTTTGTTGAGCCTGCTGCCAGCGATATAGCGCAATGCTTTCGTAGACGATGGCGATATCGGCGTCGTTAGGGCCGCGAGCAATAAATTCCTGCAGCAGAATGTCGGTGGAACGGGGTGGTTGATAGACCGATCTCTTGACCAGACCAAATAACGCCCCAACCTCAGCCGTATTGAGGTTGGCTAAGGTAAGGGTTTGATTGTTGAGCTTGGCCTGTGACCAGAGCGATAGCGCTAGCTGACCACTGTTCGATCGTTCGGGGTCGGTGGTGAGTAGGTCAAAGCTGCCCCAGTCGCCATTGCCGCCGAGGGCTGACCAGTTGCCTTGGGTGACAGCGGTCTCTAGCCGCGACCATTGAAACTGATTGTTCGGGAATAGCGCCTGGCCGCGCTCTGGCCAGGCCACAGCCACCAACATCGTTTTGGCAATGGGCTGGGGCGCATCGTAAAACGGCTCGTCACCATATTGTGTGCTCCATCGCTGCGCCAGTTCGTCCAGCAGCTGACCGTTCGCCGGAATCAGCACGGTCGGCGTAAAGTCGTTTTGGTCATCCAAATAGTTGTTGACGAGGTCTTGAGAGCCCTGTAGTTCGATTTGTAGATCCAGGTTCGGATTGGCAGCCTCAAAGCGCTGTTCGAGCACCGCCAGCGGTTCCTGTAGCTCTGAACCGCTGACCACGGTCACCGTTCGATTTACGCCTGGCAGCGGCACGTAGGCCAGACCAAAAGCCCCGATCGCGATCGCAGCCGAAGTTGCCATTCGAAAAGCCGGTTTCATCAATTCCATCTCCGCATAGTATGTCCGACTATCACGCTGCCGTGGACGTGCTGAGCCAACAAGAAATTTAGAGGAAAAAAACAAAAAAAAAAAAATAAAAAAATTTTTTATTAAAAGAAACAAAAACCAC
>CALCPB010000106.1 GCA_937897665.1 uncultured Halomicronema sp.
ACCAGTCGGCAAAGGTTGCAAATTGGTCTGGCGCAATCTCACCCTGAGGTGTGCCAAAACAGCCAACCCCAATGACCAATACAATCGTCAGCAAGCCCAGTGAGATCGCGCGCTTCATGGCGGTTCCTCATCGCTTTGCGATCAATTTAGCGAATGCTTTTGGGGGGCGATCGCCCGAAAACTGACAAGGTGCTGGCTCAAAACACGCAGATGGTCTCAGGTTGCACGGGGCAAGTGCGACTTGCAAGCAGATTGCCATAAAGAGAGAGGCTGAGGAGATCGGTCAGACCACCCAATGGAGTAGCGTCTGTAATTTGGTTATTGCCGAGGGAAAGCACTTTTAAGCTAGTCAGATTGCCCAATGGAGTCACATCGACGATTTGATTGTTGCTCAGGTCAAGCACCTGCAGGTTAGTCAGACGCGCTAGCGAGGTCACATCGCTGATGGCATTACCGTCTAGGTCAAGCTCCTGCAGGTTGGTCAAACGCGCGAATGAAGCCACATCGGTGATTTGATTATTCATGAGAGACAGTTCATCCAGTTGGGGCAGCTCCGCTAAGGGGGTCACATCAGTAACTTGCGTTTCTATTAAGAACAGACGAGTTAGATGGGTCAACTCCGCTAACGAAGTGATATCAGTGATGGGGTTGCGATTGAGCCAAAGCTGTTTTAGACGGGTCAGATGCCCCAGGGGGGTCACGTCTGCAATTTGATTATTAATGAGAGAAAGCGATGTCAGGTGAGTCAAACTGGCAAGGGGAGCGACATCTTAGAGTTGATTGTCGTGCAGCCCCAGCTCGGGCATTTGTGTCATTCTGGCTAGAGTCGCAATTTTCACGATGCGATTACCTCTCAGTAAAAGTGCCTGCAGGTTGGTCAAACTGGCGAGTGGGGCGACATCGCTAAGGGGATTCGCACTGATGGCCAGGGTGGTCAGATTCGTCAGCCTCGCCAACGGCGCCACATCCAAAATGTAGTTATTCGTCAGCCCCAGATCTGTAAGCCGGGTCAGGCTCGCTAAGGGGGTCACGTCTCTGATCTCACGGCCATCAAGAATCAGTTTCGTCCTGGCAACCAGTTGCTCGTCAGCCTGAGTACAGTCCAGTGTCTCAACTTCCGTCAATAGCACGCCAACAGTATGCTGAGCTGCTGGGGGCAAATTGTCTTGATGAAGGCACCACTCGGCAAAGGTTTCAAACCTGCCTGGCGAACTCTCCCCCTCAGGGGCAAGGCTGACACCGCCAACACTGACCCATAAAACCGTCAAAAAAACCAGGATGATCGCTCGCTTCATGGCTGTGCCTCACCATCTTTACAGCAGTTTTAGGATGAGAGCAATGCTTGGGCTTGAACCAACTCGGTTGGATAAAACTGTATTCTCGTCACCCTAAAGCCTGCACTTCGACGTCATTGAGGTCTCAATGCAGTAAGGCAAATCCCCCATGAGCATGACTGGCCATGCCCACCGGTCAATCTAAATCGAGCGCCGCCCAGTTCGACTCCCCTCACGACTTTTTCGGTTTGGTTTGTACGGTAATCGGGCCATTCACGATTGTCTGACAGGCCAACCGACAGTTCGCTGGACGCTTACGGAGCTTGCGTTCTTCCACCTTGGTGCGAGGCGATAAATTCTCAATCCCCTCAACAATTTCGACGACGCAAGTGCCACATTGCCCATAGCCACCGCAATTCGTCATTTTTCCCAAGAGGGTGTAAAGATCAATGCCGTTTTCCATCGCTTTAAATCGCAGATTGGCCCCATCTGCAGCGATAATCTCCTTGCCTTCTTCAAGAAACTTAATAACCGCCATCAATTTTCTCCTCAAGGAACTAAACCAGTCTAATCTGTTGACTTTCACCCGCTTATGAGGGCGCTGAGCCGACTCAATTGTTTGCTGTCAGGGGCAAAATCAGCTCAACCATTGCGCGCTTCATTGCGTGGGGATCTGACACTGGTTACACTTCTTTATATCTTGCCTACAAGACTTATCATCACGAGTGTAAGCTGGCTAGTCACGAAACATTTTTTTTGACTTCAGCCAATTTTGCTCATCGTGTAAACAAGCTGCCTGTGCTCACTTTAGACGCTGCAGGGGGTGCAAGTCTGGTAGGCTGTCTATAATCATGACTCTTAATAAATCTGCAAAAGAACTGTCGAAAGTAAGAGGAGGAGAGTAGTCGATGGGACTGCCCTGGTACCGAGTACATACGGTCGTATTAAACGACCCCGGTCGTCTGATCTCTGTCCACTTGATGCACACTGCATTGGTGGCGGGTTGGGCTGGCTCCATGGCCTTGTTTGAGTTGGCGACCTTTGATCCCAGCGATCCTGTTCTAAACCCCATGTGGCGTCAGGGCATGTTTGTCCTTCCCTTTATGTCGCGTTTAGGGGTGACCCAATCTTGGGGTGGCTGGAGCGTTACGGGTGAAGCGGCAACTAACCCCGGCTTCTGGAGTTTTGAAGGTGTGGCTGCAGCTCACATCGTTTTGTCAGGTCTGCTGTTTTTAGCAGCTTGCTGGCACTGGGTTTATTGGGATTTGGATCTGTTCCGTGATCCGCGCACCGGCGAGCCGGCGCTGGATCTGCCCAAAATGTTTGGCATTCATTTGTTTCTTTCTGGTTTATTGTGCTTTGGGTTCGGTGCCTTTCACCTGACGGGGCTGTGGGGACCAGGCATGTGGATCTCTGACCCCTATGGAATCACTGGGCACGTGCAAGGGGTTGCTCCAGAATGGGGGCCAGATGGCTTTAATCCCTTTAATCCCGGTGGTATTGTGGCTCACCACATTGCGGCTGGTATTGTGGGCATCATCGCGGGTCTGTTCCACTTGACAGTGCGTCCGCCGCAGCGGCTTTATAAAGCGCTGCGGATGGGTAACATCGAGACCGTTTTGTCGAGTAGTATTGCCGCTGTCTTCTTTGCCGCTTTTGTGGTCGCCGGAACGATGTGGTACGGCAACGCTGCAACACCGATTGAACTGTTCGGCCCGACTCGCTATCAGTGGGATAGTAGTTACTTCCAAGAGGAAATCCAGCGTCGGGCGCAATCTGAAATTGCCGCTGGGGCCTCTACGGAAGAAGCCTACGCCACAATTCCTGAGAAGCTAGCCTTCTATGACTACGTCGGCAACAGCCCCTCTAAGGGTGGATTCTTCCGTGTGGGGCCGATGAACGAAGGTGACGGCATTGCCCGTGGCTGGTTGGGACATCCTGTCTTTAAAGATGGTGAAGGTCGCATTCTTAACGTGCGTCGTTTGCCTAACTTCTTCGAGACCTTCCCAGTCGTCCTTACTGATAAGGACGGTATTGTGCGGGCTGACATTCCGTTCCGCCGGGCCGAGTCGAAGTACAGCTTCGAGCAGACCGGTGTGACGGTGTCCTTCTCGGGGGGTGAGCTAGCGGGTAAGACCGTGACCGACCCCGCTCAGGTGAAGCGAATTGCCCGTAAGGCGCAGCTTGGTGAGCCGTTTGAGTTTGATCGTGAACCCCTAGAAACTGCCGGAGTGTTCCGAACTAGCCCTCGAGGTTGGTTTACATCTGGCCATGCT
>CALCPB010000107.1 GCA_937897665.1 uncultured Halomicronema sp.
CGCCTCTGTCTTACCTCCCCTCGTGCTCCGACTCCTCTGGTGGAAATCGGTGGATCCAGACCTCTGGAGCTACTATTTTGAAGAGCGAGATACATACCAGCGTCCCCCGCTGACCGTCGACACCGTTGTCCTCACGGGAATAACTCCGGCCATCGAATTAACGATTTGCCAGGCAAATTTTCCTGAAGGAGCTGCCGCCATCGCGTCAAAGGAAACATGCTGCACGGTGGCCCACAATGAGTGCTGAAGTTTGCTTACTTTTAATCCAATCTTTGACGGGAGACTGCGAATCTCCCGTTACGCCAGAATCCGGTTCGATGGCGGCGATCGCGGCCCAGCCAGAAATTGACGAGACCGCGACGGCAACAACGGCGGCGGGGGCGATCGCGCCGGCGGAGTCGCCAACTACACCTCGATTTGGTGAACTGTGTGCCGGAGCCAATGCCACCCGTTTGGCGGTTTGTGCAGTGCCGTCCCAGGCCCAACAAAACTGGACGGCTCCCCGCTCCATGCCCTCCTCCTCAGCGGCGGTGGCGCCTGAGAGGGTGCCTCCGGCCGTGTCGCCCTCGGTGCCACAGCCAGCGGTTTCGGCCGCGCCAGCGCCAGCGGTGACGACACCTGTGGCCCTTGATATTCCTGAGGTGCCCCGAGCCGTGCCTTTACCGGCGGCGCAGCTGCCTCAGTTCAGTTTGCCGGTGGATGTTGCCGCTGTTTCGCCCCGACCGGCACGGGTAGAGGGTCGCCGTCCAGGTTCGGGGTCGCAGCTGTATGTGCAGCGACTGTTGGCTTTACGGTCAGGGCGTTCTTACACGCGGTTGTCACCCGACGCCTATGCCGATCAGTGGAATCAGGCTACCCGCCAGCCCACCTACCAAGACTGGCAGCGCTTGTTAGCTCAGGAAGCGCAGGCGATCGCGGGCGGTCAGGGCAATAATCGTTTAGAGGTGGTCGTGGGTGATTCTTTCGGGCTGTGGCTGCCGCCGGACATGCTGCCGCGCGATCGCCTCTGGCTCAACCAGAGCATCTCAGGCGATACGACGGCGGGCATCCTGCAGCGGGTTTCGACCTTTGCTAACACGCGGGCGACTACGATTCATCTGATGGCGGGCGCCAATGATCTCAAAAACGGCGTCCCGGAGGCGCAGATTGCCTATAATCTGCGGCAAACCGTGCGCCAGCTCCGCCAGCAGCATCCCCAGGCGCAGATTGTGGTGTATTCGGTGCTGCCCACCCGCCGCGCTGAAATCTCGAATGACCGGGTGCGATCGCTCAATGCTCGCCTGGCCACGATCTCCCAGCAAGATCGGGTCGAGTTTCGCAACGTACATCCCCGGTTTCAAGACGAGCAGGGACATTTACGTCCTGATCTAACGACGGACGGTTTGCATTTGAACGCTCAGGGCTATGCCGTCTGGCAGCGCGCCATCCTGGCCCGCGCTTGGTAGCCACTCGATGCGCTCAACGATTGTTTCGCGATCGCTGAGCATTCACTGCGCTGCTGTCGAACTGCCGTGCCCGCGATTGAACGGATCGCCCTAAAATTGAACCCATTCCAGCTGTCGGCGTCATGGATGATGGCTGGGGTTGGAGCCGCGATCGTTGAGGAAAAGTGGAAATGCAGGATGCGATCGCGCCGGAGCGATTAGCCGCACTGGCCGAGATTCGAGCTACCTTGCGCGCCGGGCAGCAGACCTTAGCCGACTGGCGCGAGGGGCCGTTAGCCGTCTCGGCAGTTCCTGGAGCGGGCAAATCGACGGGCATGGCGGCGGGGGCCGCGATCGCGATCGTGCGGCATCAGTTGAATGCGCACCGTCAGCTCGTGTTGGTCACCTTTACGCGCTCAGCAGCGGCCAACTTGAAGGCAAAAGTGCAGCGCTACCTGCGCGATCTACAGTTTCCGCTCAATAGCTTTGTGGTGTATACCCTGCACGGCTTAGCGCTGACGATTGCGACCCGCAATCCGGATTTATCAGGCCTTAGCCTCGATACGCTTACGCTACTCACCCCGACCCAAAATAATCGTCTGGTGCGTACCTGCGTCGAGCGGTGGATTGTCGAAAATCCCGAGTTATATCAGCGGCTGTTAGAAGGGCGACAGTTCGACGGCGAAGAAACGGAGCGACTGCGGCGACAATCGACCCTCCGCACTGAAATTTTGCCCCAGCTAGCGACAACGGTGATTCACGAGGCCAAGAGTTCGGGGCTGCTGCCCAACGCCCTGATGCAGTTGGCTCAGACGGTGACCCGATCGCTGGCGGATGACCTCGAAGATTACGACGTGCTGACCATAGCGGCGGGCCTGTACGAGCAGTATCAGACTCTGCTGCGGCAGCGGCATCTGATCGACTACGACGACATGATTTTGGCGGCGTTGCGGGTGCTCGATGATGAGGCAGCGCGGCAGTTTTGGCAACGCCGCGTGTTTGCGGTGTTTGAAGATGAGGCCCAAGATTCATCGCCGCTGCAAACCCGATTGTTAAAAACCCTGGCGGCTGACGCTGAGCAGCCTGAGGCACCGCTGAATTTAGTGCGGGTGGGCGATCCCAACCAGGCCATCAATTCGACCTTTACACCGGCTGACCCCGTCTTTTTTAACCAGTTTTGCGATCGCGCCCAACAGCAGCAGCGTCTTGTGGTCATGGCTCAGGCCGGTCGCAGCAGTGCTGTGATTATGGCGGCAGCGAATGCCACGTTGCAGTGGGTCAACCAGTCGGGCCTCGCGGGGACAGTGCGCCCCTTTCGTGAGCAGTTAATTCAGGCGGTGCCGGCGGATGATCCCCAACCGGACGCGAATCCGGCTCCCCTGGGCGGCGGCGTGGAGTTTTATCGACCCGCAACCGTGACAGAAACCGTGAAGCAAATTGCCGCGCGATCGCTGGCTCTGTTCACCGCCGATCCCACTCTGAGTTTCACCATTCTGGTGCGAGAAAATCGTCAGGCCCGCTTCATTAGTCAGCTATTGAATGATCCCGAGATGTTGGGCGTCGATTTGTTGAGCACTGGCCTGCGACTGTATGATGTCGCAGCGCAGGAGCGGCAGACCCACGTGCCCTCGGAAATGCTGACGCTGCTGCAGTTTATCGAGCGCCCCCATTCCCCTGATCGCATGAAGGCTCTGCTGCGGGTGCTTGTCGATCGCCAGCGCGTACCCTCACAAGATTTGAACGTGTTGGCCAAACAGCCCGAACAGTTTTTGTATCCGGGGCCGCTGGATGTGCCGATGGTGGGTGAAGCCGCCGAGCAGGTGCGACACCTCTGTACTGGGCTCTTGCGATCGCGCTTTGAGCTGCCGCCCTATCATCTGATTCCTTTTGTGGGGCTGACGCTGGGCTATAGCCAGAGTGAATTAGCGACGGCGGATAAGCTGGCGGCTCGCCTCGCGCAGCAAACGCGAGAAAACAATACCCTGCAGGCCATGATTGAGGTGCTGCAAGAAATTGTCGGCTCAGAACGCTTTGAGGCGGTTGATACTGAAGACCGTGACGATCGCTACACCCGACGCGGACAGCTCACCTTGCTGACGATGCACAAAGCTAAAGGCCTCGATTGGGATGTCGTGTTCTTGCCGTTTTTGCATGGCCGCACCATCCCCGGCAACCTGTGGGT
>CALCPB010000108.1 GCA_937897665.1 uncultured Halomicronema sp.
ATGAAAATCAAACCGATCAGACTGACTTGAGTTATCTTGCCGCATTGTTGAATTACTAAGCAATATTCTGTTTCTGATTAAATACTAGAGCATTCAGGAAATCGGTAGGCAGTGCAAAAACAACGAATCTTGCTACAACAAATTTATCTGAGGCTCAGGCTGTCTAACGATTCGCATAACCGGGCGGCAAGGTTACGCCTTGATTCAGATCTGCCGAGTTCACCGTTCCGGTTCACGCAATTGTTCAACGGCTTTGTATCAAGTATCAAGTATCAAGTATCAAGTATGTCCCAATCGTCACCGAGCATCCAACGAAGTGCGGACAATTTGCCGCTTAGCATACCCCACTCAAAGTCACTCCACGGACCAAGATTCTCGACGCCGTACTCCTCCTCAACTCGTGCGGCTGCTTTCAGCGCGCCTTCCCAGATGTCCTATCTGATGACATTTGGATCGTACAGACCTGAGGGATAGTCTTTTGCATCAACGATACGAATCTTACCTGCTTCCACGGCGTAGGCTCTTGCACCGTGGCGTCCGTACCAAATCTTGTCCAGTAGTTCGTCAAGTGCTTCTAAGATCTCACTATATTTTCGAGGTTCCTGTGTCCATTCGTCGTCGTCGATGATTTCTGCAAGCAAGTCGGTATCGACGCGGCTAAGAGCTTCTCGAAGAGTTATAAAGTAGAAAGAATATTCGTTTGCAAAGGTATGTTCCAAGTCCGGATGTGGTAGCCGCCTATCTCCGTTGGGATGACTGAAATCCTGTGTATTGTGTGTAATAAACGCGTAATCTTCATTGGGTTGCCGATTCACTAAGCAATCTGCATATGTCTCAAATATTATGGCGTCTCCCATTCCGTTCTTGTTTCGATGAAACGGCGCTTTAGCTTTGATCGCCCGCTCCGCAGCGAGGAGTTTTGTAGAATCACTCGCCTCAATGACAAGCGCAGCATTCATCAATTGTTCAATCCGACCAATTGACTGGATGGCACTTTCACCGAGAAGTGTGATCTGATGAGCCACGTTGTCCAAATGCGCTTATACGGCATCCTTGTCAACAGGATCGCCAAAGTCCTTAACGGCAGCCTTCACCCGTTTGAAGACGCTTGCGAGACTCCGACAGCTATCTTGAGTAACTCGCGTCTTGTTGCGCTGAAACTCATTTACCACAGTTTGCGGCACGAGCAGAGAGATCGTGTTTGTTTCAACCAATCGTTCGAGGACGGCAATCAACGAATGTAGTCGGTGGTCCTTTGCGATGTCGAGCCAAACGCAAGTGTCAATCAGGAGTCGGTACATGAATTTTCAACTAATCTGTGACGAATTAGACACATATACTGCCATTAATCTTGCCGTCGAACTATGTACTCAACGTCAGAACTGCGGGTTGATTTTCCACGTGGCAGAAGCTATATCGCAGATCTGCGGGTTGATACCCAACTCTCCAGGAGTCATACAGCAGCTTCACTATCTAACTTCATGATTTCGGGGTTTTATCCAGCAGATTTGATGGTTAATTCTAGAGATAGAGGGTGTTATCCAGCAAGTCTGACGGATAGTACCTCTCAAGAGAGGAATGCTCATGGTCATCAGGACCCTGGCACCATAAAGCCTGGGAGCATATCCCAAGGTAGCGGATTATGTAGCCCTCATTTGCCTAGCGGTTGGGGCTGATTAGGGGGCTGGGCTGTGGGTAGCGAAGGCGATCGCGGCGGTAGCTTTAGAGCAATTCCCTGGCGGTGCTAGATTGACGGCTCACTAAATCCTGTGAAGTCTTTTCGGCTTTGCCCCGCCCTCTTTCTAAAATGAAGGGTGAGTATACAGGTTTTTGAGCTGCTTCGTTACCACTTAAATCGTGCATGTTTGCTGAGCTGATTAGAGGTTGTAAATCATGCTGCCCAATTCTCACCAACGACTCCACGCTTGGAAAATCACGCTAGTGCCTGTCGCGCTCACTGCGGGGCTGCTATTGATGTCTGACCCCAAAATTGCCGCTGCCGCTGCTACCGTCCTAGCTAGCCGCTATCAAAGCCAGGGCGTTGATCAGCCCCTACCCAACTTTGATGAAGACGATGAGTTTGAGCAAGCAGGAGAGGGCTTTCACGCGATTTATGTGGATCGCTTGGGACGTGTCTTAGGTACTTTCGTCAACGTGCCGGGAGCCCAACTGCAGGTGTATGTCGCGGGGGAAGTGGCGATCTCAGAACGAGACTACACCGCCGCTGTGGACTATCGCTCCGACGGTCGAATTCGCAGCATTGGTGATACGCGCCTTAGCTATTTCCGCAATGGCCGCCTACGAGCCGTTGCTGGGATCGACTTCAACTATTTTCAAAGCGGTCGGTTTCGCTCGATCGACACGGTGGATTTTGCCTACTTCAGCAGTGGTCGCCTCAAAGAAATTGAAGGGGTTGACTTCGACTATGACTCAGACGGCGTGTTGGAAACAATTAGCGATCGTGAAACCCCCAACGGCATTCGCATCATCGTGGTTAACTAACCTGAGTTCGGGATAAGAATAAGTAACGCTTTTACCCGCCGATTGAGCCTCAAATCTCCTCTCGGGAGGGGTGCCAAAGGCGGGGTGGGTGCCGATCAGTGGCGCTAACTAGCGATCCACCCACCCCTCAGCCCCTCCTAGGAAGGGAAATATCCGGCATCGGGTTGATGTTAACTAACGTGCCGATTGAGCCGCTGTCAGTATCCCGCACAGCAACCCCGAGCGACCTTTTTTAGTTCGCCCCTATCGGATAATGATGCTGAGCTTGATGCAGCGCCCAGGCAAACCCTGCCCGGTTACTCAAACCTTGCGGTTGATATCCCAACGCATGCGCGGCTGGTCGCCAAACAGGCACGGCATAATCGTCGCATAATCTTGAGTCAACAGATGAGGCGAGATGACCTGGTGAGTATAAGCCAGATCATCTGCATCAAGTGTGGGGTGTTGGCATCCGGCCATGGCCATGGCGTATCCTGCTTGATTCAGCATTGCTTGCAGGGTTTTCGCAAAGCCATGTCGCTGAATGTAGGCCGCCCGATACAACGTGATTAAGGTTTCTTCCCGCACTTTTAGGGCTGAGGGCGCTTCACTCGTCCATAGCGTTACAGCTAACCATCCCCGCTTCAAACAGGTTTGTAGCTCAAAGCGGCTGCTAAATTCGCTGGTATAACGATTGGTCCACCCGCCCATGCGATCGTCCGCAACGACCAATCCGAGTTGGAAGGTTTTGGCAACATCATCAAACTGACTTAAAGTCGCTGCGATCGCGGCAGTGGCGATCGCCTCCGCATCTATCGCAATCAGGGTATCTAACATGGCGGAGACATGAGCTTTGCCCATGGGATTCATCGCGGCCATGGGCAACAGCTCAGCATCCGAACCATCCGCGTTGAGTAGGGTGTCGAGATAAGCCTGAAAGCGCGCCTGCCCTGGCGGCATATCGTAGAGATCGCGCTGAAGCTGCAGTAAGGGGACAAAGTCAATCTTCATAACATAATGCGGAACCTAGTTCAGCGGTTAATACGCAATAGCTCATACGGATGCGCCCACCCCTTTAGCCCGGCAATCCTGGCTAGCCAGTCCCGAACTAATGGAGGCACCTCAACCTTTGCTTCATCGGCAAAATACAGATATCCGCACAGTGAACAATCCGCGATCGTCGGATTTTCACCCACAATAAACTTCCGGTGATCTGAGAGTTCAGCCGCCAATATTTGCACATCGTGCTGATATCTTTCGCTCAACCAACGTTGAGCTCCTTCACTGAGTCTAAATTGCTCAAATTTATTTGAGGCCCTTAACTGAGGCAGGCATAACCCAATTTTGTTGGCTTCCCAAAAAAGCCATTCGAGACAACGGGTTAAGGTCTGATCACTTTCCGCGCCCAAAATCTGATACTTTGTCGCGATGTGTATCAAAATTGCATTGGATTGCTCATAGGCTTTCCCCTCATCAATGAGTAGGGGCACCTCGTGAAATCTCGACTGCTGCTTGAACTCAGGCGATCGACTATCTCGTTCTGAAAAAATATCGATTTCTTCGTAGTCATGGGAAATACCGGCGATCGCCAAGCATAGCTTGACCTTGTAAGCATGACCTGAATCAGGATGTCCAAATAGTTTCATCGTCGTTTATCCCCCGCTGCACCATCATCAATTGCTGCTTGATTTTACCTGAGCTATTGCCACGGCATTGGCAGACAGCATCGAGATTCCCACTGCCATAAATTGAAAAAAGCTCCCACATGCCGGACGATTGTCTGTCAAATCATCGAGCACAAAAATCACTTTTCGGATAGGCTACTCAACCAGTCCTCGGCGCACGGCGGCGACAGCCGCCTGCACCCGATCGTTCACCACCAGCTTGTTCATAATGCCTTTAACATAGGTTTTAACCGTGATGGGGCTGAGGTAAAGCTTTTAGCCAATGGCGGTGTTGATATGGCCCTCGACGATGAGCTCGAGTACCTCCAGTTCGCGATCACTGAGCAATCCCACCGTTTCCGGCGATGTCTTGGGGCGTATCGGCGCGAGATGCTGCACCACCGTTTGGGCAATTTGCGGATCGAGATAGGCTGCGCCGGAAGCCGCCA
>CALCPB010000109.1 GCA_937897665.1 uncultured Halomicronema sp.
GGCTTAGTGTTCTCCGCTCATGGCGTGAAAGGCGGCGAGCGCACAAGTACTAGAGAGTCTGGAGTGACCCAGCACTGAGCGTCAACCTGCTGCCGATGCCGTTTGAGCAACTCAGGGGAGCCGAGGCTCTGGGGCGCCAGACAGATTTGCCGCCTTCCTGGTTTCAGAAAATTGGCCTTAATCGCAGTCTGAAGGCGGCATCGCCTGCAACGTGTACTACGCCTGGCGGTTAGCAAGCAACCGCCGGAGGCGCCAGACAAACAAGCCTGCCACCACCGCGATCGCCACCGATTGCCCAATCCACCGCCCTTTGCTACCCAGCCCGAACTGAAGGCCGAGGACATAACCAACTGATAAGCCGATGCCCCAAAGGAAGACGATCGACATGCCGGCAACAAACAGAGCGCTGAAACCGGTGTTGACCCATATCACCTACCAGAAAACTTGCGGACGCAAGCGATGAAATTCTTGAAAAATGCGGTGCTGACTCAGCTGGGAATGCACTCAAACGTACAGCACCAGGGCGATAAACATGCGCCCCTGGGCAATCACACTGGCTAACGTCAGCCTCATGGACGATGGGGATTAGACATTTGATGAAATGTTTCGGTTCGATGGGGCTGATTCGCGGCTGGGCAAACTAGCCAAAACCTCACCTGGCTGGCCCTATGACTGTTGGTACGTCTGATTCATCATCAGCTCGCGCTCAGGGGATTTCTATCGGCATCAAAATTTTTGGCATTGCCACCAGTTTGCTCGGACTGCTCATTCTGGTGGTGTATGTCTTCACTGATCGCCTGCGGCAGGTTAATGAAGAAGTGATCGCCTTGGCAGAATACGTGATTCCCATTACCGATCGCGTGGCCGCCATTGATGTTCATGCGCTAGAGCAAGAGTTGCACTTTGAGCGAGTGCAAAAGCTGTACGAAATTGAGCCCCTCAATGCTGAGCACATTGCCCAAGAACTCATCGCCTTTGAAGCACGGGGTGAGCTCGTCGATGCAGAAATTGCTGCAGCGATTGTCCTGTCTCAAACTGCTCTGGAGGAATCGGAGCGATCGCGCCATCAGGCTGAGTGGGGGCATATTGAACCGCTATTAGAAGAAATCGAAATCGAACACCAGCAGTTGCATGACCATGCGGTAGAACTGTTTGCCCTCCTGGAAGCCGGTGATCTCACTGCTGCCCGACGGCTAGAAGATCAACTCATTGCCGAAGAAACCGACTTCAACGAGGCCATTAATACTATTTTCCTAGAATTAGAAGCGTTTACGGTCAGTTCAGCACAAGCGGGGCAACAGCAGCAACAAACCGTGCAAAGCCTCAGCTTAACTGTGGCTGCCGTTGCCACGGTCTTTGGGTTGATTTACGCCATCCTCGTCACGAGGGGATTGGTGCATCCGGTGCGATCTCTCGCCAGGGGCATTGCTGCCGTGCAAGCGGGCAACCTCGACACTGAGTTTGATACCTCCAGCCGCGATGAAGTTGGCCGACTGGCTCAGGCGTTTAACGGCATGGTTAACGAACTGCGACTCAAAGCCCGGCTCGAAGAAACGTTTGGCAAATATATTGATCCGCGCATTGTCCAAAATTTGTTAGAAGAGGAAACGGCTCAACCGGTGGGCGATCGCCAGGTGATGACGGTATTTTTTGCCGATGTCGATGGGTTAGAAATGGTGTTGGCGACCCTTGACCCCGACGCGCAAATTCGCTGCATCAATGACTATCTGACGGTGATGTCAGCCGCCATTTCTAGTCATACAGGCGTCATCGACAAGTTTATTGGCACCCTGATTATGGGCTTCTGGGGGCCGCCTTTTACCGCTGCCGATACTCACGCCAACCTCGCCTGCCAAGCCGCCCTGGCGCAGATGCAAGTCATGGAAACTGTGCGACAGCAAATTACCGCGATCGCCTCCACGGCCGATGTCACTAACCTACAGCTCCACATTGGCCTGTCCACGGGCGCGTTAGTCGTGGGCAACATGGGTTCGGAGACGACCAAATCGTATACCGTCATGGGCGACACCGTGAATACAGCATCACGGCTCAAAGGGGCGAGCAAGCAATACGGTGTCCCCATTTTGCTCAGCCAAGCCACCCAGCAGCAGGTTGCATCATCGCTGGCGACCCGCGAGCTGGAGTTAATTCAGGTCGTCGGCAAAGCAGAGCCTGTCCGCATCTATG
>CALCPB010000110.1 GCA_937897665.1 uncultured Halomicronema sp.
AGTTTGAGCGTCACTGGGAGAAAAGCTGAATCGACGAATATCGCCTGGAATTTGAAGAATGCGCCAGGGAGTACCGTCTACCCCTCGCACCCACATCGCGCGGTCTAGCCCAGCAGAAGCGATCGCCCGACTATCGGGACTATACTTCACGCGTTCAATGCGCTTGGTATGCCCTGGTAAGGTCGCGATCAAAGTGCCATCGGGTTGCCAAAGCTGTACCATCCGGTCATCCCCGCCGATGGCAATCGTATCGCCAGTGGGGTTAAAGGTTCCACTCCAAAGGCTACCGCCACCAGTAGCAGCGGATAAAGTACTCAAAAGCTGGCCATCCACTGTCCAGACTTTGGCGGTATTGTCCAAACTGGTGGAAAGAATCTGTTGAGCTGCTGCATCGCTCGCAACTTGCCAAACGATGCTGTTATGCCCCGCAAAGGTGTTGAGTAAGGTGCCCTCTAGATCCCAAACTTTGACCTGCTGATCAGCCCCGCCGGTCACTAAAAAGTCCTGCTTCGTGCTGAACGTGACGTCCCAGGTAGGGCCTGAATGGGCCTGTACGGTTTGGATTAAGGTTTTGTCTTCAACATTCCAAATCTTCAGGCTGCCGTCTAAACTTCCTGTCGCTAGCAGGGGGCGCTGGGGATGAAAGGCGATTCCATACGTGGTACCGGCATCTTCAAATGTGTGCAATAGTTGGCCATCCTGCGCCCACAGCTTGACGGTCGAATCGCCACTGCTGGTAGCAATCAAGTTGCCATCAGAACTATAGGCAACCCCGAGCACTGAGGTTTCATGACCGGACAATCGATTCCGTTCATTCATCCAATAGACAATCTGATGTAACGCGCGATCAGCGGCTGCATCCAGCTCTGGATGAGGCTCATCCAACGCTTGGAGATTACGCTTGGCCGTAATGGCATCCACGAGGGCATCGAGTTCTTGGTGAGCCGCAAACTGCCCCTCTGCCGATGAGATGAGCGCCTGAACCTCATTCAAACGAGCGGTGTGCTCGCTGGCGATCGCCCGCCGATATTGCCAAAAGGCCGCCATTCCCAATGCGGAAACGATGGCCAATGCCCCTGAGGTCATGCCGAGAAGAATCCGCTGCAGACGGGTGGTGCGCTTGGCTGCTTCGGCCTTTTCGAGGTCGAGCGATCGCTGAATTTCGGCCTGCTCTTGTTCTTGTCCCAGAGCCAGAAAACGATAGTCTAAATCGCTCAGACTTTTGCCCCGGGCCCAGGCTTGAGCATCCTGCAATGCCTGCCCCCGCAACAGTCGCGACTCATCCATTTGCTGAGAGGTGACCCACGCCTCAAACGCTTCGAAATAGGGGCGCAGGGCAGTGAGTTGCTTTTGCACCCAAGCTAAATCAAACACACTTTCATAAATGCGATTTTTGCTATGCAACTGACCGGACTGCTGCACCATTAGACCACTGAGCAACAGCTCAATTTGGTCGCGACTGTCGTCAGTGGGGATAGCTTGCCCCTCTAACCAGCGTTGATAAATGCCCAACAGGCGTCCTGTGCGGCGATCATCATAAAGGAGCCGATCGCGAATGGTGCGCAAATGCTCCGGCTCATCCTGAGACTCCCAATGGTCAAGGATGTGCGATCGCACTACGCTATCCACCCAAAATTTCTCCATGCCAGGGGGAACATTCAGCGGCTCATTCACTGCCGTTTGGCTAGAGGTGACCAGTAATTGACAGACCTTCTGAGTCAAAAAAGGCTGCCCCCCCGTCCAACTCAATACCTCTTGCAAAATCGCCTGAATATTGGGAGTTTGAACCGCTAACCCGGCAGCTAAGGGTGTAGCTTCTTCTAAGCCAAAGCCACTCAATACGATGGCTCGGCCAATATTGAACGGCGTGCGCTGTTTGTCGGCAATCAAATCAGCGGGGGCAGCGACCCCAAAGATGGCGAAGGTCAAGCGTTTATAGTCTGGCTCGACAGCGCGACGGTTGTAGCAAAAGCGAATTAGCGCAAAAAAGTCATCCACGGAAAAAGGTAGGTTTAACAGGCTGTCTACCTCGTCTACAAAGATAAACAGTCGTTGCTCAGGACACTGAGCCAGCAGCAGCTCAATGAATTGACTGAGAATTTGAGTTAATGAGAGATGGCTGTGCTCATCCCACCACGTGCGAATGTCACGGGTTTGCAGATTGAGCTGCATCGCCAGGGTGCCCATCATGCCCCGATACCACTGCTCAGGGGTAATGTGGTCGCTGCCGATGTTGGTAACATCGACCACGGCACAGCGATACCCTTCTGCCTGCAAGCGATGCCAGCTCCGCACCATTAGCGATGACTTGCCCATCTGACGAGAGTTGAAGACGTAGCAAAACTCGCCCGCTAACAACGCGGTGTAGAGGTCTTTATCCGCCTGCCGTTCAATATAGGTGGGGGCATCGTAGTCGAGACTGCCGCCGATTTGGTAATAGTTAGCCACGCTGAGAACTGCATAGGGCTTATGGGAAGAAGTATATGCCAAGCTCCAGGCTCATCACAGCCCTGTCGGCCCCTGCAAGCCAGCGAAAACGTTCCGGTGCCAGCCCTGGTGGGGTTCATGACGGGTCTGGAGGCCAGAACCAGGTCGGCTATTGGGCGCTGATTCAGTATCTGGTCAACTACGGCAATGCCATCTACGCCATCAACAATCGCGGCAGTTCCGGTTATGGCAAGACGTTTGATCACCTGGATGACCGCAAACATCAAGATGTTGATTTGGGGGTGTGGTAAGTAGCTGGGCCTAATT
>CALCPB010000111.1 GCA_937897665.1 uncultured Halomicronema sp.
CTTGCGGCTGCCCCTCGGCACTGATGGTGCTCAGCATCAGGCTTTGCAAGCGACTGGGAAAGTCGATGTAAGCAGACTGGATCTCAGTAAAACTAACCATGCAATCGTTCGTTACACTAGCGTTTAAATGTTCTCTTTTCGATTCTATGCCCCTCGTAACGCCCCCCGAACAGCTAACGCAGAATTTGAGCCCGGCCCAACACCGAGATTTGCAGCAGGGTAACGTCGTTCTGACGGGCACTGCGGGAGCCTATGCTGTCTTTTCTCAGGTGCAGGCACCGGTGAATGTCGTGTGGCAAGTTTTGACCAGCTATGAGCAGTTTCCTGATTTTTTGCCGTCAGTGGTCGCCAGTCGCATTTTAGAAAAGCGCGACAACCGTATTGTGGTTGAGCGCAAAGACCGCCGCAAGATTGGCTGGCTGCCGATCCGAGTCAAAATTGTTACCGAAAATATCGAAACGCCGCTTGATCGCATCGACTATCGCATGCTTGAAGGCACCTTGGATGAAATGTCGGGGCATTGGCAGGTCGCGGCGATCGCCAACCAGGCCGCTGACTCAAACCACACGCTATTGGTGCAAACCATCGTGGCGAAAGCCAGCATGGGGCCACTGCAACCCTACTTCTACGAAGTTTTTGAAGCGGGCTTGACCGAAACGATGACGGAACTCAGAACGGAAATGGAGCGGCGACAGACCATTTCGTAGACTGGGCTGTAGATTTGTAGAGCCTGCAAGACCAGCAGTCTCAGTCCATGTCTGCCAGGCGACTTGACGGGATGAGATGTGAATCGTGAGCTAGCTGATATGTGTGGTCGATTTGCCCAGACTCAAACCGGAGAAACCGTTGCCGCAGCGTTTCAGCTGGCAGTCACGCCGGAGCTGACGCCTCGCTACAACATTGCCCCCAGTCAATCGGTGGCCGTCATTACGCAGGCTCGACGCACGGGCGATCGCCGATGCCACGACAAACGTTGGGGCCTCATTCCCAAATGGAGCAAAGACGCCAAAATTGGTTACAAACTGATTAATGCCCGCGCTGAGACGGTGGCGACAAAACCTTCATTTCGCGGAGCCTTCCAGCAGCGGCGCTGTTTGATCGTGGCCGACGGATTTTATGAATGGCAAAAATCTCAGTCGACTGAGCCCAAACAGCCCCATCTGATTCGACTCCAATCGCGATCGCTGTTTGCCTTTGCGGGACTATGGGAGCGTTGGCAAGATCCGCAAACGGAGGAAACGACCTTCTCCTGCACGATTTTGACCACCACGGCTAATGCCGCAGTAGCCCCTATTCATCACCGGATGCCAGTTATTTTGCCCAGCTGTGACTACGACGCCTGGCTCGACCTCAGTTTCTATAACCCTGGCATTTTAGAATCGCTGCTGCGCCCCTGTGTGGCTGAGGCGATAGAAACTTTGCCGATCACCAGTGCCGTCAACAACCCGCGCAACGAGACTGCGGCAATTCAACAACCCGCCTAAGTACGTCGTTGGCCGATGCCAGCGATGTACTCAGCAAACTTCAGAAAACCGGACAGGCTAATGGCTGAGCGGTCTTCCCAACTACTGCCTAGGTGTGCTCACTGCCGCCGATTGCGCTAAAGCGGGTTACTCGTGACGTTGGAGCGATCGCCGCCCCGGCCACCGCCACCGCCGCCACTTTCGTTACGAGGCCGCGCTTTGTTGACGCGCAGCTCACGGCCTAACCACTCAGCCCCGTCCAGTTCTGAGATGGCCGCATCTTCGTGAGCAACTTCAGCCATTTCGACAAAAGCAAAGCCCCGTTTACGGCCAGTTTCGCGATCGCTGGGCAAGCTAATGCGCTTGACCTCACCATATTCGGCAAACACGTCACGTAGGTCATCTTCTGTCGCCTGAAACGACAAATTGCCAACGTAAATAGTCACAGTATTCTCCAAGCGAACCGGAATTAAAGCAATACTGAATAGCCCCTCAGGCAAAGAAAGAAGCTTCAAGCAAGCAGCGGCTTTTCTAAGTATTTGGCTGCAATCATAGCCGATTCAATTCAAAAGCTTGGTAGTCCATCTCACATGTGTCGCTGTGCGGTAAAAATGCCGTGATCTAAGGCTAGTTCATCTTCTGCCCGAGTCGGATAAAGCCTTTCCGACAGAGGGGTAACGACTTGTTGAACCGGACTGTATATTTTCGTAAGACCGTGGCTGACGTTGCTCCAATAGATGCAGCTGGCTTCTTTGAAAGGACGCGAACATGAGGCCCGGCAGCTGGCTATCTTCACAATGGTGAGTGGGGGCGATCGCCTGGCTTGGCTGCAGCGATTTGGGTCGATGATGGGCTCACAGATCCACCGCCTCTATCGAGATGCTGAGGCCTCACGAGACGTTGAGGACTAAAATTTGTGCCCAATCGTGAAATGTCGGTTTTCGGCGCAAACCCCTGTGGCACAATAAAGGCTGACTATTAAAGCCTGTAAAGCTTGCTTAAAGAGTTTGTAAGAGAGTTGATTGCTTGTGACTGCGACTGCTGATCGTTCGACCGCCCCCCGCCGCGTTGTGTTTCCGTTCACGGCTGTGATTGGCCAGGCAGATATGAAGCTGGCCTTGATTTTGAACGTTATTGACCCGCGTATTGGTGGCGTCATGATCATGGGCGATCGCGGCACGGGTAAGTCGACGACCATTCGCGCCCTGGCTGACCTGCTGCCCGAAATTGACGTTGTCGCCAACGATCCCTTCAGTCGCTCTCCTCAAGATCCCGATGCGCAGCGAGAGTACAACACCCAAGAGCTGCCCGTGGCCCAAAAAAAGGTGCCCATGGTTGACCTGCCCCTCGGGGCCACCGAAGATCGAGTGTGCGGCACCATTGACATTGAAAAAGCCTTGTCCGAGGGGGTTAAAGCCTTTGAGCCTGGGCTGTTAGCAAAAGCCAATCGAGGCATCTTATATGTTGATGAGGTCAACCTGCTAGACGACCATTTAGTCGATGTCCTGCTTGACTCCGCCGCCTCGGGATGGAACACCGTTGAGCGCGAAGGTATCTCGATTCGCCATCCCGCCCAATTTGTGTTGGTCGGTTCGGGCAACCCCGAAGAGGGCGAGCTGCGCCCCCAACTGCTCGACCGCTTCGGCATGCACGCCGAAATTCGTACCGTGCGCGACCCGGAACTGCGCGTGCAAATTGTTGAGCAGCGTTCTGACTTTGACCAGAGCCCTCAGGCGTATCTACAAAAGTTTTCTGAGACTCAAGCGACCTTGCAACAGCAAATTATTGAGGCCCAATCGCGCCTGCCAGAGGTGGTGATTGACCACGACTATCGGGTCAAGATTTCTCAAGTGTGCTCAGAGCTAGACGTCGATGGGCTGCGGGGCGATATTGTCACCAATCGGGCCGCTAGAGCCCTGACCGCTTTTGAAGGCCGTACCGAAGTTACCTTGGATGACATTCGCCGCGTCATTGTGATGTGCCTGCGCCACCGGCTGCGTAAAGATCCTCTAGAGTCAATCGATTCGGGTTACAAGGTTGAGAAGGTCTTTGGCCAAGTGTTTGGGGTCGCCCCCACCGACGAAGACTCGGCTGCTAACGGTCGCCAACCGGTCGGGGCGCGCTAGTGAAACAGCGCATCCTGGGTTTAGATCCGGGGCTAGCAATTCTAGGATTTGGGGTCATTGACGGCATGGGTACCTCGGCCACTACGGCGGCGGGAGCTGAGGTGGTCGATTTTGGCGTCGTTGAAACGCCCGCCAAAACCCCCGTCGGCGATCGCCTGTGCACGCTCCATGACGATTTGCACAGCCTCATCACTCAGTTCAAGCCTGACCGCGTCGCGCTAGAAAAGCTGTTTTTTTATCGGATGGGCAACACGATTTTGGTGGCTCAAGCTCGGGGCGTCATCATGTTAGTGCTGGCTCAGCATCAACTCTTGCCTGTTGAGTTTACCCCCGCCCAAATTAAGCAAGCCTTGACCGGATACGGCAACGCGGATAAAGCGATGGTGCAAGAATCCGTTATGCGCGAGTTAGGCCTCCCCAAAATTCCTAAACCCGATGACGCGGCGGATGGGTTGGCGGTGGCTCTGACGGCCTGGGTTCAGCGCTAGCGATGGAGTCATCACCGAATGCGGCAGGCCGAGTTCGGCAGTCGCAAAGGCCGAGCGATTGAGTGAGCTGCCTGAAAGCTGCGCCCACTGTCACCGTGCGATCGCCAAAAACCGGTTTCCCTAGACGTGATCTTTAAAGTCTTCCAACGCCCGAGTTAAATCACTCATGCAGGCAGTCGGTACCAGATCGCTCAGCGGCAGTTGCTTACGTCCACCCCCGAGAGAGATGGGAATATTCTGCAGCACCTGAGTAACGTCGGCTTCTGCCAGACGATTGTCAGCCACTAGAGGATACAGGCGCTCAGCGACCAGGGTATGCAATTTCGCATCATTCAGGTAGAGGTGCCATTTGGCGACGTCGATGTAAACGACGTCACCGATGCTAGCGGCCAGCGCTTCAATGGTCTCAGCTGGGGGAGAGTAAGACATCGTGATTCTCCTAACAATCTTGTTTAGCAACCGATCGCGTGAGTTAATCAGCTGGCTCAGTAAGTGAGCCGCAATTTGAGAATGCTAATAGAGCATTTGAATGCCTTCACCGACGATGTGACCTCCGAAATCGCCAACAGCATAGGGGAGCGATCGCCGTTTAGCTTCCCCCTTCGGAGGCATCTTCAGATTCCAGAACGTAGGTGCCGGAATAATCGGCGATCGCAAAAATATAGATCGCGTGGCTGACTAACCCAGCCAACCAGATCACCGTCAACTTGCCGACCCAAGTAACCCAGTCACCATTAATTTGATGGGCAAACCACAGTCCAGAATTGATCGCGGCAAAGAGGGCCACGTGAATGGCAAAATTCATGCGGTCATCAAGTTTGCGAAAGGCCGGGTCACGGCGATCGGGCTTTATGTTGAGGGATTTGGAGATATCGCCGCGTGG
>CALCPB010000112.1 GCA_937897665.1 uncultured Halomicronema sp.
AGAACCTGGCGGTGTTGCCATTGGAGTATTCGCCGTACGGTGGCATCAGGATCAAGGGCTTAAACCCAATGGCGCAGACTCGATTTTTGAGCTTTTGTTGATGGTCTTAAGCTCCTTGAATCGCTTCCTGCAACTCGGCCACATCGTCAGCAAGCAATTTGCCGCCGATGCCCAGGGTGACCGCCGTGGCAACGACATCAACGCCGACGAGCACCGCCGTCCCTTTAGGCCCAGACAACCGCAGGGGAGACAAGATGTCTGGTAGCAGCCCCACCACCTCATTGGCGACCACTAGACCGCGTCCATCTTGCGGCAGCGCCGCCAGGTAAATCGAAGTGATCACGAGATCCAGCAAGGAGAACAGCGTGAAAATCACGGTAACCTTTTTTTCGTGGCGCTTCATACGCCGTTTGCTGCCCTCGGAGGCTGACCCTATCGTCACGAATGTATCGAGGAACAAAATGATCACCCGGTAGATTTGCAGTGCCCGCTCTCGGCGCTCTATCTTTTTGGCCTCGCTGCTGTTGTCGTCGGCCTCCGTCATGAGGGTGAACGTGACTAAACCGCACTGCCAGCTCAGGTGATCCACCAAAATGCTCATCATCTCAAAGAACGAAATCCCCTTGCTGCCCCCACCGGACGAACTGCCTAGACTGGGCAGGCTATCTCGGTCTGAGCCGCCCTCTTTACTGCTACCGCCAGCGGAAGTTGCATCGAGGATGGCGGTGAGAATGCCGCTAACCGCATCGAGGGAGAGTTGAGCGATGCCAAAGCTGCGAACGTCATCTTTGATGGATTGCAGATCCGGCCCCGTATCCTCGCCATCTTCAGGCGTTTCAGGTGTTTCGGCATCCTCACTTTGGGATAGGCTCAGCGATCGCACTGAGAGCGCGGCTGGCCCTGGTTGCGACAGCGCGACAAAATCCGGCGTGGCCGTGCCCTGGAAAGGCTTTTTGCCGAAGGCCAGCTTCGAGATCACCGTGATCGGAATGGCGAGTAGCAGGGTCGTCACGTTCAGAATGGTGAGATCGCCCGCCCCCAGCAGCTTGAACAAAGCGCTGACAAAGGGAATATTAATCGGCGCATTGATCAAGTCCTTGAGCTGTTGGACGGCTGCTCCCATCAGGTCTAAGAACCCATGCAATAAGGTTTCGATCAGATCCAAAAACTGAATAACGACATCCCTCAGGGCTTCGATGATGGCGATCAGAGCAAGCTGCGGCTTGAGCGGATTCGTCACCAGGGCGGTAATGGCTTCGGTTAAGCCCTCAAAGGCGCGCAGGGCCATACCAATCACATCTTCGCTCGCAGACAACAGGGTTGACATGAAGATGCCGATCGCAGAACCGTCATTTTGCCCCGTCACGGCGTTGGGAATGGGATTGGCACTGTCTTGTTTCACACCGCCAAACAGTTTGGAGAGAAACCACTCGGCGGCTTCCGGCAGTTTGAAGTCAAACGTCTCGGCTTCCGAAGGATTGCCGCCCAGCAATTTCACCAGAGTATTCATGCCGTCTTCGACCGTGTCTTGCATGTCATCGATAAACTCAGACACCGGTTCCTTCGCGGATTGGGCGAGCTGCGTAGCGGCATCCAGACCGGAGTTGATCATGCGTTTTAGATACCGCTGCGTGTCTAAGATGTCGCCCCAGTCAAACAAAAACTGTAGGAACTCGATGAATTTCTTGATGCCGTTCACGACTTTTTCGACCACAGCTTCAATGAACTCACCCACCTTTTCGACCGTATCCACCACAAAGTCAATGACTTCTGTAGCGGTTTTGATCACAAAGTGGACGACGCCTTTCACCGCGCCCACGACCACTGATTTGGCTTTCTTGATCGCATTGCGAATGCGTCTGCCGATGCGGAGCCGTTTAATCCCCCCGACTAGTCGCGCACTGCCAAAGCCGATCGCGCCGGGCAGTTGAGTCTCTTTACCGGCAGGTTCGGAAATGGGAGCCGCTTCGCTGCTGGTGGCTTGGCTGAGCAGCCGCGCAAAGTCATTCTCACTGACTGACTCTTCCAGGATGACGCCGTCCTCTGGACTGTTGGCAGCGACTGCGGCTGATACCAATCCCCGACTACGCAAAATGGCGCTTTGCGCTTGGCCCTGTCGGCGATCGCCCTCATCAGGCTCAGGCTTAAACTTCAGTTCCCAGGGCTGGGCGATCGCGGCACCCGACACCACGCGCTCCGACGACAGCACCCGGCTGCCGCCACCTGGCTTAGCCAGCGGCGCTTTATCGGCATAGGTGACCGTTGCGGTGACTCGCTTGATCGTGTTTTGTACGCTGGCGACTTCGGCTTGGCTGTGGGCGGTACGATCTACAATCAAGTTACCCTGAGCGTCCTTCGCGTTCCACAGAGCGCCATCTTCTAGCTCCGCAATTTGCTGATGGGCTTCCTGGTTGGGGAAAATCACCACCTGCTCATTGTCCGCCATTTCGCTGGTCTGGAGCTTGAGCCCCGGCGTGTTGAGGCCATCCGCCTCGGAGGTGATCATGATGAAGTTGAGATCATTAGGCGTGAGGGTGGCCGATCGCACTTCATCGATCTCATAGGTGATGCCGTCCACTTCGATGGTGGTGAAATCGGTAGCCGTAACCTCTACCGCGCCCGCACCCGGTTCAAATCGCAACGTGGTGCGATAGGCCGAAAACTCTTCCAGCTTGTCGTCCACCATCCGATAGTCCTGGCTTAGCTTCGTGGTGTAAGAAGCAAAAACGTCTTCAGCCGCAAGGGTTCTAAAGATTTTGATGGAAGAAAGGGCATCGTCGCCGATCTGACTTTCCTGCAGGTCGGGTACGTTTTTGACGATATCCTCAATCTCTTCTTCGCGTTTGTCTTCTGCCACCCGGTAGTTGAAATGCTTAAACAAGGTCACCCCGGTATCGGGACCTAAGCGAATGGATGAAGTGCGATCGTTGAGAGCGCCAAAGTCGCCAAAGCGTTTTTGTTCACCAGCCACGTCCTTAGCACTATCGGACAAAATCCAGGTTTTACCGTGATAGGCGCGGTGCTCATACAGGGCGACTTCCCCTTGAGCCAGTTCACCCACTTGACCTTCATTTTCGGCAAATTTAACCGCACGCACAAAAACGGCACGCTGGTCTTTTTGTCGAGTCCAGCGAAAGGTATCGCCTTTAACCAGTTCTAACCATTCGTCCGCGCCCTGGTTGATCAGCGAAAACTCACCGGGGAGACTCTCTGAGTCATCCACAAATAGGCTAGCTGGGGTCTCCACTGCCGATAGGGTGAAACGGGCATTGTCTTTGTCGGTACCGGGCAGTAGCTGCAGCCGAGCCTGCTGTAAATCGTAGTGAAATTTGAACAGCCCGTTTGACCACTGCTGGGGCGCGGTTTGGAGATGAGTCTTACCCCGGTGTAAAAACTGACCATTCGGCGCTTTAATAATCCACTTGCCGGTAAAGGGCTCCCCGACGGTTGACCAGATACGCACCGAGCGGGGAAAGTCGCCGAGCTTAGTGAACCGAATGTCGGGAATATCGGCGTAGAGCTTTTGCGCCACATCCTTAAAATCGGTGCCTTTACAAAGGGTCGCGCCCGTGTCTGGCCCGAGCCGCAGCTCTTTAAAGTGTCCAGAAAAGCGAGCCAGATCGGCCACATCTTGCTTAAGCACAACAGCAGCCTCATCCGTCGCGACTAGCTCAATCTCACCCGCGCTCAAGGGACGATTGATGGGCGGTATCAGGGCTAGGATCTGTTCGGTAGTCAGGGCCGTATGGTAAATGCGCAGGTCTTCGTAATGGGCGATTGGCGTGTG
>CALCPB010000113.1 GCA_937897665.1 uncultured Halomicronema sp.
CAGGGCTTTAGGGGGATTGAGGGGGATCGGCAGTAGCTGGACGCTAAACACGTACTTCGGCAGTGCCAAACCCTTACCGAAAACGGTTCTGTCCTGGGGAGATTATTTAAGCGCAGAGCCCTAAGCCCCTAATCAGTAGCTTCAGGGATGGGCTCACTTAAATCAGGCGTAGGAGTGCTTTCACTGGGTGAAGTGACTGGTTTGGCCGACTCGGCCATAGATTGTGCAGCTTCTAGGTTGGGGCGGAGTTTGACCCGGACACCGATCGCGGTGATGTTGTCATGGCCGTTGTGTTCGTTCGCAAGATCAATCAGGTTGGCGATGCCTTCATCCAGGTCGGCACGCGATCGCAGCATGGGTTCCACGTGTGATTTGGCGTGGCTTTCGAGCAGGTCGTTATCACTTAAGCCGTCGGAGCACAAAAGTAACAGCGTATCTTGGGTGAGCGGGAATGGCGTAATCGTCGGCGCGACATCGTCGTTGTTGCGCGGGCCTAGCGCTTGGGTGAGCTGATAAGCATCAGGACGGGCATAGGCGATCGCGGGCTCGACGCCGCGATTCACTTCGCGTTGCCCGACTTCATGATCCACCGTGATTTGCTTGAGCCCTTGCCGGGTGCAGAGGTAGAGGCGACTATCCCCCACATGGGCCACGATCGCCTGATGATCAGCGATCAAGAGCAAGACTAAGGTAGTACCCATGCGGGCATTACCGGCCCGATCTTCCGACTCATTTTGCTCAAAAATGGCCTGATTTGCCTGCAAGATGCCGTCCTTGATAACAGTTTCATCGGGCAGTTCTGCCACCCAATGTTCTAAAAAGTAATCGCGTAGGGTCTTCACCGCTAAGGCACTCGCTACCTCACCGCCGAGGTGCCCGCCCATGCCATCACACAAAATATAGAGCCCGCGCGCCTGGAGCTGGGTACCCACGGGGCTATCAGTACGCTTGAGCTGAGTCTCCGCAAAAAATGAATCTTCGTTATGCGATCGCTGCCGCCCAATATGGGTGCGACCGACCTCGTCTAACCGATAGAGCTTCATCGGTAGGGCCATCGTGGGCAGATCACTCTGACCATCTTCTGAGGATGGCACCGCGAGGGCGTCTTCACCCTCAAAGCCGTCTAATTCGTCAGCCAGCAGCAGGTCGTCAACCACCAGCGGCGCTGCGTCATTTTCTGAGAGCGGAGGCAGCGGCATCCCAGCAGTCCCCATCACTACTGGGTCGAGAACCGCATCCGGAGCACGCAATGTCGCCTCTGTACCCTCCAGCCCAGAGGCATTGGGATCAATCGGCATGCCCTGCAGCTCATCGGCAATATCGGCTAGCTGCGCTTTTACCAATGCCAGCGCCGTCATGTCACCTACTGTCATCTGGTCGGCCAGGGTCGTGAGAGCCGGAAGCTCATAGGCCAGCTCTTGAAGGAGTGACTGCCAGAGCAGCCCTAAATCTTGCAGGGTATATTGGCGATCGCCCGCGTTAAAAATGAGACGCTGTAAACAGACCACCTGATCATCATCAACGCGTAAGTTGTTGGGTTCCAGCAGACTCGGTTCAGCCTCGACGGCGATCAACGCATCCCACAGCGTCAAAATCTCATAGCACCAATGCACCAGTTCTAGGGGCTCAACCTCCCCAGACTGTAGCAGCGCTGAGAGAGTCTGCCAGGTAGAGCGATCTTCTACCACTACCACCGTCAGTTCACTTTCTCGCCAAGCGGCCTGCAGCTCAGGCACCATCGGAAAAAACTGGTCTTGTAACTGCCAGTAGGCCAAGGCAGCTGTGGGCAAGCGTTCAACTAACGCCTCATCATCGACCTCTTCGCTGGCGTTGTCGAGTAACTGCATCAGGGGTGAGTCACTCGCAGGCTCACAATCTAAAAGGCTGAGCAGGATTTCTGCCGTGTCTAACGGGGTGTCGGCAGCGGTGGGCTGGCGCAGCTGATAGCGCGGCTCCCCTCGCAAGCGCTGATCGGCTGTGAGCAATTGCGCGACCTGCGGTGAAGCGGCGGCGGCTTCCGGCGTGGCGGCGATCGCCACCGCACCAGTGAGGGGGGTTTCTGGCAGCGGCGATTGGGGATAACGCTCGCCGCTCCGGGTGGGCGTGATCACAGCTCGCAGTCCCTTCAGGGGATTGCCGCATTGCTGACAAAAACGATTTTGAGCTGGGTTTTCGAATTGGCAGTGCGGACAGACAAACATGGCCAGGAACCTAAGCTGCTATCTGGCGAGGCAGTCGAAAAGTTTTATCCCCATAGCTTACCCGAAGAATCGCTAGTGAGCTGCGCTGCACCTGGCAACCGGATTCATCAGGCCATTGGGTGCATCAACTATTTCAATGCCACACGATCAGATTCAAACGATCGCTCACACCAAACATACTAAGAAATTTCCCGATACGGCAGCTAAAATCCGGAAATGCCGACAATTGGGGCCTAATCAGAGGATGCCTTGCTGTGATTAGGGGGCCAGGTTTACGGCGGCAAATTTTCGGCTAAGAGCTGCTGCACTTCGTCAGGGGTCAGCGATCGCCAATCGCCAGGAGCTAAACCGGCCAGGGTCAAGCTGCCAATCGCCCACCGCACCAGTCGTAAAGTGGGATGCCCCACAGCCGCTGTCATGCGCCGCACCTGGCGGTTGCGACCTTCGGTAAGCACCAGCTCCAGCCAGCTAGTGGGCACGGATTTGCGATAGCGAATGGGGGGCTGCCGCGGGGGCAGGGTAGGCGCTTGGGGCAAGCCGGTCACCTGCGCTGGTCGCGTGCGTTGACCTTTAATCTCAACGCCCTGACGCAGCTGCTGCAGAGCCGCCGCATCCGGTTGGCGCTCGACCTGCACCCAATAGGTGCGGGGATGGCCGTATTGGGGGTTGCTCAAGCGATGCTGCAGCCGGCCATGATCGGTTAACAACAGTAGCCCTTCGCTATCGCGATCAAGGCGACCCACTGGGTAAACCCCCGGCACATCAATGAAATTTTTGAGAATGGCGCGATCGCCCTGACTATCGGTGAACTGACTCAGCACGTCGTAGGGCTTATAAAAAATGAGATAGCGATAGGCCGCTGACGCCTTCTCTGCACCTGGTTGAGCTGTAAACGCACCCCGAGGCGATCGTCGTGGAGTAGGTTTTCTGCGCCGACGGGGAGGAGCCAAAACTGTGTCAACCTTTGTAACCGTTTGCTGCAATATTTGCCAATATATTGAGAAACTCTGCTTTCTGAGGTGAGACTTATATCCTGAAAATAGCCAGAGTTTATCTCAGAGAGATTATGGACAAGCTACAACGGTATCGGTTTAACTGCACGCTGACTTTTGGCGATATCTATGGTCAGGTGATTGCCTGGTTAGTCGTGTTGCTCATTAGTTTGGCTGCTTCGATGGGTCTGATGGGTGCCCGCCAACCCCTGTATGCCTTGGTCTCAGTGGGCTTAATACTGGTCTTGTCTTTACCCTTTTTGCTGTTTGCATTTGTGACCACGTTGGTCAACCATATTGAGTTCGTCAATATTGAGCCGGAGACAGCGGCAGCATCGACGGCTAGCACCAGTGTGGCTCAGCAGCCGGCCCAAGCTGCGGGTTAACAAGCGACCTCACACAAGCGGCGGTTTAACGGTGGGGCATCATTGCTCTCCAAATCTGACTGCGACTGGCCACCTTATACTCCTCAACATGGTCTCGGGAGATAAGGTGGCTTGTTTGTTTAACTCTTAGGTTTGCCATGGTTTGGGCGCGGTACTGTAGTGATGCGCTCTGTGAGACGGGCCTGCTCGTTCTGCTGATCAGCCTAGC
>CALCPB010000114.1 GCA_937897665.1 uncultured Halomicronema sp.
AGAAACTTTGCAGCACCGCTGGCATTTCATAACGTCTCGCTTTACCAACTTTAGGCAACATGTTGAAGCACATCAGATTGTTGATGAAGTTTTCCCAGATACAGGACATAGGCTACTCTCACAGGCAATCAAGATGGCCACATTCCCCCTAACACTTGATTCAGTTGCCTTAGATAACTTCTTATTTAATATCCTCTCGCTCCCGTCACGACCTTCACCCAAAGTGCCTGAAATAGCAAGACTATGGTCTTGGGATCCGACTAATAATCAAGTTGTTTTAAGCGCACTCCTACTAGATGGTCCAGAGTCACTCATCACCACTAGCGATCAGTTCGCTCTTTTGCAAGGAAACAGAATGTCTGTGCTGCCTAGCCTTAGTGATGCCTTGGGTGCTCGGGCGTTGGTCATAACTAACTCCCTGCCACCCGGTAATTATCAACTCCGCCTGACCAAATCGGATGGTTCGAGTGCCACCTTGTCGCTTATGGTTCCCTCGCGACCGGCTATTTTGGAGGTCAACTAGCCATGCGTATTCTCGAACCTGCCTACCTGCAGCTTGTCGGTCTTGCGCTTCCAGATGAGCGTGATTTTTACTTACGGACGGGTAACTATCTCCGTTGGTTCTCCCACCCTAAATTAGGTTTGCCTCGCCGAGGGTTTCGATTGTTGAGACGGCAATCTGTAGTGCCGCAGACGAAGTGGGGTAAGCGACGCGATCGCCGTGAGGCTGCCTTAACCAGTTTGCGACGTCAGGGCAACCAGTGGCAAGATGACGCCTCCGGCTTGATTATGACCGGTGGATTTTCTGTGTCGCAGTCGCAATATCGTTTATCAGGCGTAACAACCCTAAAATTTTTACGACCTAATAGATTTGACGCACTGGCTCCAGCTGTGGCTGTGCGCGCACTTGTAAGAGGGCCAGCGACCATTCAGGTAAATGCGGCGGCATATCTCTCTTCGCCAGGCCCGAATGCTTCGGTTGTGCTAGATAGTGTCGCAGGCCCTTTGTCGGCGTTGGTAGCGCGACATGATAGCGCGTGGGAGTTAACACTGTCAGGTGGTTTGATTGATCAGGTAACGCTTCAGTTTTCTGGTCGTGTGGAGCTTGTCAAGTTGGAATGGATTGATGCTCAATTGACCAGTGATAATGAAGTTGTTCGCGAATGGGAGCCCTTGCGGACTTTCTTTTTGCCAATTGTGGGGGATGATCGCTCTTATCCGAGACGTTCGCTCAGTACTGTGCAGGCTGCTGTCGACGAGCAGCTGACTACGCTAGCACCCAAAGCGATGTCACCTGCGGCAACCCATCGATGGCCGCCAAATCCCCTGAATGGGCCACATCCTATTATCCAGGTGTTCAAAAATAAAACTGAAGAAGTCGGCGGCTTAATCACAGAGCTATTGGCTCGCGAGTTGTCTGAGAATGTTCCACAGGATCAAATTCGATTAGACGGCAACGACCTTGGCGCTGATGGAATGCCTGAAGCAGGCGGGATGCCCATCCTGGATTTGATGTTAGCAGGAGCACTTGATCCGATGATGGCAGCCCTGTTGGGGCTGATGTGGCGAGATATTGAACCTTCTGTAATTGGTCGACCGTTATCTGAGCATCAGGTCGATTATTTATTAGAAGCGGATTATCCTTATGTTAATCTGCTTGCTAATTTACCCTTGGATTTGCCTATTTTGGGGCTGTCCCCTTCGACACGTAGGGTTCCAAATCTGGACTTGTCTGAAGTGCCTGGGTCAGGATTTTTTACAGCGATCGCACTCCTGCCCAACGTTGGTTTACCAATACCAGCTGTTGTCGAACCACCTACCGAATTTAATGCAACATTCACTCCTATAGCTGGACGTCGCCCAATTCCTGGAGAAGTTTCCTTAAGCTGGACTATGGTCGATTTTGCTGACGTGCGTTTTCCCGGCCGTATCGCTAGTGCAATTCGCCGCAATGACGATGTAGAAGATATCTCTCTAGAGCCGACAAACCCAGATACCCTTCAACCCTTTTTACGACTAAAAAATGAAGCCGCTGGTCACTTTGTTGATCGCCAGTTACGCACTGAAGGAAACATCATTTATCGCATTCATGCAATGGACTTATTTGGCCGATGGAGCGATCCTGCAAGAACAGATACAGAAGTACTCGACCTTGTGCCACCTTCGCCACCTTCTGGGCTCTCAGGTGTTCTCTCCGGCAATTTACGCCCAGACGGTATTTACGAAACGCTCACCCTTACGTTTGATTGGACGCTAACCCATGCTGTACGAGACCCGGATACAACGCTCTTTCGCGTCCATTTAAGAGCCGGGAGTCATGGCGCTAACGCTGTACTAGCTCAGCCTGACAAACCTGAGTGCGATTGTTTTAGCGAGGGACAACGACGGTAATACATCGCGCCCAACCCGGGCAGCGGTTATTCGCGCTGTTGAGGCTGTCGTATTAGAGCAACCGTCTGTTCCTGAGATTGTATTCACCACTTGGGCTGACGCTGAGGGTATCGCCGTTGGTCGCTTGACTTGGCCAGCGCTACCGGCTGGTGCCCGTCTCCAGATTGTAACGGCCAGTTCCGCCCGGTTGTTAGCGCTAGCAGGCGAGCCCGAAAATAGCCTCGACGGTCTCAATCTAGAGGATCAGGCTCAAAGGCTACGTGCCCTGGCCGTACAGCATCCGCCGGCATTTTCACCTGACCATCCTCGCCCTTATGATCACCAAACCACTCACCACGATGTCAAAATGAGGGCGGCTGATCGCAGTCTCCGAGTGGCCTTACTTCGCCCTACCGGCCCCACGGGAATGCTTACACCCTGGCCATCTGATCCAAAGTTCTTTGCCGTCATTGCGACACGAAGCGTCAGGGGCAATCGACAGCTCAACCTTGTTGCTCATGCTAGCGATACCAGTGTCACTATTACCGCGACGACAACCGGCCGTGAACTGCGCTTATACCGTACAAAATCAGATGCTGCAGCAGGCAATATACGTGCGATGACGCCCCTACCTCCAATCGTCATCCCTCAAGCAACGACTGAACTCTCGACCCTAGATGAAACCGTCGAAGTAGGGCAATGGTATGCCTACTGCGGCATTGCTGTCGGCCAAAATGGTGCAAGTACACCAGTCTCTGGTCCTGTATGGGTCTATGTTCCCCAGTGAATCACTTGCAGCTAAATGTCGATCAGGGTTTAAGCAGAACAGTCAAAGAAAATTCCCAAAAGGCCAGCGTGCGCATTTGATCAGAAAGTTATGGTTGCACATGAGATACCCAGCGTACGATCATTTCACGCCATACTGCCTTCTAAGTGTTTGCGGGGCGGGGGCAACCAGTCCAGCATATTTTCTCATTGAGTAGAGTGATACCATTCCACCTAATCACCCACTGTAGAATAAGTTTAAAAGTTATTGAAAACCCTATAGTTGCGGTCTTCTGATGAACTCTGAGAATCTATACTTCTAGGTGAAAACTTTCCCTTTAATTATCAAGTTATGCAGCATTCCGTTTCTGCTATCACAACTGTCAAATGAGGTTGTTGAAAGCAGTCGGGCTGACCTTTATTGCGCTGCTTATTCTTCATATAGCTATGTAAGGATTAGTCGAGCGTAGCTCGACGCTCGCCCTTGGGCCAGACTTCTTCAACCACTTCAACCCGTACAGTGAACTCGGCACGCTCCATGCTACCAGTG
>CALCPB010000115.1 GCA_937897665.1 uncultured Halomicronema sp.
CGTTAAATATATCAACTTATTGCGAAGGAAAATGGCCCAGTCTACAATTATTTGATACTCTCCAAAGATGCAGGAAAAGCTAAAGATGATGCTAAAGACCGTCGAGACAAAATAGCTGATGCTGAAGGCAAACAAAAATCCAACGATCTCGCACATAAAATTCATACAAGATATTTAGCATCAGATATTGGTCAAGACTTCCTAATTGTGTCAGATCACATATTTGTAAGCTTCAATCTTTATTCATCGGCACATGCAAAAATGCCACGTGAATACTACTACTTTAGAAGCAAGAATATCTCGGACAACTACCGGGCTTGGCACAGCAGGTACTGGAATGATAATAACACCCAGCGTCTACCTGTGAGCGCTAGTGATCATGATGCAAGCTAGTTACGGCTATAGAGTAAATGGTTCAATTAGTGCCATATCTGATGTGGAATTTAATGTATTTCTGATTTGCGTGTGATTGTCAGAAGCAAGTTGAAAAAATAAGTCTAATTCATTTGGATCAATCGCTCTTATGTAGAGTGAATTATTGTCAGAGTATCGACAGAGCGTTTCATAACCCTGGCTCTGCATCAGCTCATTGCACAAATTGACTATGTCTGGAGCAACATTGGTGGACAAACTTACTTTGATATTTATCAGTTCGTTACCATGTGCCGGGAGCATCTCCGCGTTCATAGCATCAAATAACGCTTTAACTCTCTCAGCATAACTCATAAATCCTTCGCTTCTCGGTTCAAAATGTGACCGACTAAATGTTAACTTACCATTGTACTCACCACTATTGCCGAACATTAAACTCAGCAGTGTTGAAGAAGTAATAACAAATTCAGCCTTTGCTGTACTTGGTTTTACTCTATCAATGAATTTTTCGAACAATTCATCGTAGAATTTGTCTTTTTCTTCCGTCAGAGACCATGCGGGAGATGAAAAAATATCGTTCGACATAGCATACTGATCGAGATTGTCGCTTGTGTCAAATGATTTAAAGATTTGATTACTCGAAATTCCTCTTTCAGTCACAAGCGAATGAATGTGTCGGCTTGAAATAGGTTGAAGTTCGCGAATGTACCGTAATCCTTCACGACTGTCTTTGAATGCATCGTGGTAGTGTTTCCGAAAACGTTCTGGCCAAAACTTAAATGTACCACTAATGACAACAACAGGAGGTACTCCATTAAATTCTAGTGATAAGGTCCGGCGGGCAACAAATGAGCGATATGTACGAACTTGCTCGCGATCTGCCAACACATTTAGGTTATTACGATGATCCCAGGTCCAAAGCTGGGCGGATGCAAGTGTTATCGATAAATCATGTTCGGCTATCTCATTCACACTTAGTTCTCTGCAGTCTATACCATGATTGCGAAACAGCTGCAGCGAGGGATTGCCGGCTCCCTTTGTGGGTTCACTTATCTTGGGTATTAGCAGAGAAAAGTTGCGGCCTGATTTCTCAGCAATTTTAGAAAGTCTCACAGCGTACATTGCTAGGGGCTTTGAGTAGCCAATGGCGTATGCGTCTATTGGTCCATCGCGTCCAGACAGGAGTTCATCAAATGTGGTGTCTGCATGCCCTATTACTCGTTGAACATTTCGTACTTTTCCCCATATACTTGCTGAAATGATTGCTCGTAGTGGTTGGGGAAAGTCTATATATTGTAGCACATAATGTGCCATAAATAGCGCTGGTGCAGGTCGATATTTGACGGCAGTACATAACTTCTTAATTAACTCTTTTTGAATCGAGTTAAGTGCCGTTCTTGTTCCCAATAAGTAGTTTACATGGTTCTCAAAACACATTGAGGCTCGGCCCGAGCTGACTTCAACATGATACTTTTCAACAAATCTATCATAGATTGCTTCTGCTTCTTCACTAGATATGTTTGAACTATCTGGTGGTAAACCGCGCAATATTTCCAGTGTTTTGACCTGTCTCTCATCCATGCTTTCAGTGCCAGCTTGGGTCACTTCGTCGAGGTGTCGTCGTAAATCTGAAATTGGATGCAAGAGATGTTGAACAGGAGCGAGTAAGTCTTGCAATAACTCGGCTGTATCATCGTTTTCGGACTGCACAAGGTCGTTCAGTAGTCGGTCGCTTGGGTGTGGGGTTTCTTTGACGACTGAGTATGATAGCGCGTTAATGTCAGAAAGAACTTCAGCGTGAAGCTCCATCTGTATGTTGCCAGCTGCTTCTTCTATGCGCTTAAAATTATCCATTTTTTGCCCAACTTTTTGATAACTTACTAATACTCTAGCTTTCGCGTTAAACGATAAGTGATGTTTGCATCATGTGATAGCCTGTTAGCGATCACAGCTGCTTAAAATGCAGCGATAACTTGTTTCAGGGGGTTGCACAGGGGGCGGTACGCCCCCTTGCCGAGGACGGCGCAGCCGCCCGCAGACAAGAGGCGGTGTCATACACCGCACATCTTGCGCGAAGCGTAACGTCGGAACGAAAAGCCCAGTGTCATACTTTCAGGACACCCATTCAGGAATTCCGGTCCGCCTTAGCGAGTTCGGGATGGTAGATGCGGTCTTCCGGCAGGCTTAGCCATATTCGCGCTATCAATGGAACCAAAACCAGCAGGGTCAGCAGGATCAGCATTTGGCCGTACATGTCAGACCAAGAGATAAATCCGGACATCATAGTTTGTCCTGTACTTCCCAAGTAGCCGATGGCAGCATTGGTTACTGCAAACAGAACCATGGCAGCCATTGCATCGGCAAGGTTCATTGCATCTTGATACCTCTGCTCGCTTTTCTCCTCGCTTTCCCGGTATAGGTCGAGCAGGAATTTGCTCTCGTCGCGGAGGGCAGCATCGTGCACCCGTTGTGGCGGTACAGTATCGAATCCGCGATATTGCTCCCCATTTACCGCCCCCGGTATCACGACAAGAAATGCCTTCAACAAAAACAGTGTCGCGGGGACGAGGAAAGCCGTCCAATTTCTCCTTTCGTAGCCTCAAGTTGAATCGTCTGCTGTCCCTTGATCGCCTCAAATCTGCGATCAGCCCAAATTTTAGCGATCCAGCCACCAATCGCCAAGATCAGGGTGTTCGTTGAAAGTTGTGTCGCGATGGAGCCGAAATCCAAGGTGGCAAGGTAGTCCCACATATTCCAATCCTTCAGTGGTTCAAAGGCTAAGGAAATTGCTTAGACGTGTTCATGGTTCCTGCCAAACCTTTTTGACCTTTCATGAATGCGCACGGGAAACGCCATCATGCTGTCCCACTTTGCGCATTTAAGTCGTCTAAGTGGTGAAATTCCAGCCGCACATCGTGAGGCGAAACCAATTCATGAAGATCGGCAGCCATGGCAAGCGGTTGTCCACACCCACCCAGAATGATGAAGTTAGATTCACGGTGCGACAAAAAACAATAGACGCTCAATGAGAACGTTGACTAGACTGAAGACAGGCTTCGGCCAAGGCAGGCTGATGGTCGCCACCAATGTATATGTTCTTTGGCCACATGGCTCACATTTGAATCAGGTTTCGAAATGAATATTCCTTCAATTCTTCAGCGTGCTATCCTCAGCGGCGATGTATCTACCCTCGACGACTTATCAGATTTTGGTGAGCATATTGCCGCGCTCCAGCCAATGATCAGAGAGAGCGCAGATGCAATCGCTCAGAGCAGAAGTGTAAGTCTGACATTGCCCAAAAGAGAGGGTCTGTCGATTGCTCAACCTGAGCAGTTGAATGGATATGCTGTAGAGGAAAACTTGGCGCTCTGCGCTCAGAAATTCGAAGTCGTCGATGTGCTGATATCAGAAATAAGTGCACTTCAGTTTAGGTCCATTCAGCTAAACTCCTCCGAAGGTCTGCTGTCTGGCCTTCTCTCGTCGGACGCTAGCGCAGTAAGAGTACATTCGGCGATTGTCAGAGGCGAAACACTCTATCCTGCTGGTTTGAGTCCGGAAAGCGAACCGAAACAAAGCCTCTCTGAAATGGATCTGAACAAGGAATTAAGCCGAACTGTACTCCGGTTAAGTGCGGCTTTGGTTGAGCTTCTAGCTTATGCGGAGATAACGATCAAAGGAGCCGAGAAGGTCTTTGGGGTCACGCCAGTTCTTGGGCCAATTTTTGATGAATCCAGTGTTGATCCTATCGAAATTCTAAGGGAACAGATGCGTTCAATCTCATTGCAGCTCCGTGGAAAGATTAATCGTGAGTTGCAACTAATGCTTCCAATTAGTCTGAAGTCAGCGCTGGATTCTGATGGCAATCCACTTACCACGATATGGGATGCATTAGAGGGAGCCAAAGCAACGGATCTGAGTGCTCACTTAAAGTCAGATGAATTCAACATCGATCTAGCGGCATACGCGGGATTTCCGACGGCTACTGGCTTTGAAGCTGCTACTTACCAGAACTTTCGTCTTCTGAGACTGGGGGTCGGCATTGTCGACCGTGAGTCTAGGCTAACACCAGAGGAGCGCATCAAAGAAGGCAAGCCGCAATCAACTTGGAACTTTGACTTTGGTTTCAAGTATGATCGGGATTGGCCTGTTCAGCCATGTGCCTTGCGGGGAGTTCCAGGGATAGCTGCGTTGCATCTACCGACTTGGGTGCAGAATGCTAGCATCCGCAATATTGATCCTCGAATGAGCCTTGAAATGAAAGTGTGGAAGGACAACACTCAAAAAAACGTTCTGCAAGATGCACTGGAAGATGTACATGACATCATCGTCTACCTTCAAATTGCATACTCGCGAGATTCGTAGATGGCTAGGCCGCTGAACAGCCCCGACCTGGTAGCGACGGCGTCAGTTGACGAGCTTGAGAAGCGCTACACGTATTTGCGGGATGAGTCCGAAAGGGCTGGTGTGTTCAATGTTTTTTTCCGTCCAAGAGTCCCTTTGGCAAGTTTGCCGCTAGATGCTATGCTTTGGAAGAGCGACCAAAGGCGTCACGATGAAATGCACAATATCGCGAAGTCAGCTTTTGCCAGGGTCAAATCGCTACAACAACAACTTGACAAAATGCGTCAGGTTGGTCCGCAAC
>CALCPB010000116.1 GCA_937897665.1 uncultured Halomicronema sp.
GGTTTGCTTCTTGTCCTGATCCTTACGGATGAGGACGCGCTTGCCGATGGGTTCATCGGTTTCCAACCCATCCCAAAAGCGGGGGTAAATGCGGGCGGCGTAGCCCAAGTTCATCAGCAAATGCTGCTCAAACTCATTGCCAAACTGTTTGCGAAGTTCCTGTTGCTGAGAACCGCGCAGTCGCCAAAAGTCCAGCAGAGCAATTTGCAAGGAGGGGTCATGCTTGGGGGCCACGTAAAACAGAATTTGCCAGGGATCTTCCGGCTTGGGCGGTTCCTCTAGCTTGAAGGCGATGTGAAAGGGGGCGGCGGTTTCAGAACGGCTGATGCGATCGCGCCAGCGCTGCCACTGTTCGTACCGTTCGGCGATCACCGCCGTGCCCCATAGCGGTCGGCTCAAATCATGGCGCAAACAGTCCTGAATCAGAGAGTTCTCTACCTTGTTTAGATACGCTTGCGGGAAGGGTGTGGCGCGCACCAACCCATGCACCCAGCTTTCGGAGAAATGACGGAGCAGGGTTTCGCGATCGCGCAGCATCGGCTGGTCGATCGCGGCATCAAAGCCCGCCGTGCAGAGCAGGAGCATGTATAAGACGTAGGCTTGCATGTCGGCTTCGTAGCGATCGCCGATAATTTCCCAGCCCGGATATAGCTCAAACCCACCGTCCAGGGTTGAGGTTGAGCTGGATGACTTTGCCGGACTGGATTGGGTGCGGGATTTGGCAGTCCGTTTCCCCGATTTAGCGCGTGTTTTGGCCACCTTTCCTCCCTGGGTGAGCAGCCGATATTTCAGCGCTGGAATGTACTGGTCTCGTAAGATGACCTGCTTAAAGGTTTGGGTGTAGTGATACCAAAACAGCAGATCCGCCCCCAGCTGCACCTCCGCCAGGTTGTAGGTCGCCAGAAAGTGCAGGTCATTCAGCGTACTGATGACCGTGGTGTTGTCTTTGAGTCGATAGCAGTCGACCTGCCAGTACTGCCAGTCAAAGGAGGCGGGCGGATCAATTTCTAGATAGCGCGACATTTCCAGCGACGGCAGCGGCTCGTCATCGACCGTTGGCAACAGGAAATATCGCGGCGCGATGTGGTCTTCTAGCGATCGATAATCGGGAGATTTGATTCCTAGTTCCTGGGGCAAAAAGGTCGCTAAATCCGGCTCGAAGAGATGGCGCGGATGGCCCTCACGACGGCGACGACTCTTGTCCGCTGTTTCGACCCACAGGTAAAACGCGCCCGACTGCACAAAGTCATCGGTGGGCTGCGGTATCCAGGTGCCGTGAAGGATATGCATAGTCGCTTCCCTGAACAGGCAAATCTCGCGGTTTACGGTGATTGAAGCAGCTTTATCACCTCACGACAGTCCCTCATTAACATCTCTCAATGCGATCGCGTTTCTGGCAGGGGGAGTTGGCGATCGCCAAAACTGGGAGGAGCGATCTCATCGATAGTCTTTATATTTGATGACAAACTCTCTCGCGTCATCTAAGGTTTCCGGGTAAGCAATAGTGTCTTGATCTCCAGAGCCGATGCGTATTTTCTGAAATCTAAATCCATGGTCAACGAGAAAACGTACCTTTTTCCACTGCTTGGTATCACTCTTTTTAGGTGCTTTAAAATGTCGTCCTAAATTATGAGCAGTGTGACCACATTGAGGGCATGGTAATTCCTGGACATTGCTTCCCAATTTATACTCACGCTTAAATGCCTTGCAACATTCAAAGCAAGCGAATGACATTTTATAAGAAGTACTCATGACTTAGAAAATATAGATGTTTGTCGAGGAGCAGCCAGCTAACTATTGATTAGGGAGGACTATTCCACATGACTCGCAAATATTAAGTATTGGGGTAGAAATTTTTCAACCTAATACTCTTATTTGGGTTAGTTAGGCGGCAATTTTTCAGTGCTCAGATGCCCTCCACGGTAGAGGTATCACGAGAACGCCCTTGCCATCGTTAGAGTGTAACTGAGCTCATGATTTTAACGGCTCTCTCACATTTTCCCTCAGTGTCTTATGGTGACGGGATTTCGCTGGATTACATTGCTCTACTGGATGCTGAGCGCCTTTGGTCTGTTGGCGCTACATCTTTTGATGCTAGGCATTCCTGGTGCGATCGCCTACGAAGGCTGGCAGGTCGTTCTTAATACCCTCTTGCAGCGCGAAGTGATTGCTGACACGTCTGGTTTGGGCTCAGGAACTTGGGTGTTGGTGCTCTATTTGGGGGTGTTTCTACCGTGGGGATTGCCGCTGGGCTATGTGCTGACAGCTTGGCTCCCTCGTGCTCGGATGCAGCGCTTGCCATCCCTTGTCCGTGCTCGCATCACCTGGATCTTGCTAATCGAACTTTTGTGGACACTGGCCGTTGTCTTGTTCTTTAGCGCATCTGTCCATGAAATGACTTAGCCTGATCACCGTTGTGGCAACCACAACTGTCGCTCCCGGCAAATGGCAATGTCAGATTTCATCGTTTCATCGGCAGTCTTCAGGCTGCTGAATGTTAGATTTCATCGTTTTATCGGCAGTGAGCAAGCTGTTCAAGGAGAAGCCGTTTTACGCTGGGGAATGTTAAAACCAGCGACGACTCAGTCCGGCGCAACTGCCTTGCCCGCTCATGCGAGAGTCTGATCGGGCTGTGATGCCTAGCCGAGCCAGACGACGGGTGTAGAACACATAAGGTTCTCATGGAGAAACTCCTAACGACGCTGCTTGACCACGTTGCTACCTGGATTTTGTTTAGAGACGAACAGGGCGTTTATCAGTTTTGTAACCCGGCGTTTTCTACCCTGGTCGGCTGTCACAGCTCAGCGATTATCGGTCAGCGACAGCTGCCTGCTGCTGTGCCCGCTGATTGGCAC
>CALCPB010000117.1 GCA_937897665.1 uncultured Halomicronema sp.
CCCATAGCCCTCCACTACAATCTGTAGCTCTATTCTGGAGAACTGGTATTAGATCGCGAGGGGCAGTTCATTGCGATCGGCATGGGTTGGCTCACGACATCATCATCCATTCGAGCGAGGCGCCAGGTCTCTCGAAGAGACTCAAGAACTTCAAGAAAGGACTTGAGTTGAGTGCTTTAAGTCTTTTTGTGAGACTTTTAAGACGTGCTGGTACCGATTTCGTCTGTGACGAAAATGTGTGGTGTGGGTGATGGTTGGGCTGCGAGTGCGATCGCCGAGCCTGTCGCACGGCTCATCATCGCCTTGTAGACACGATGGTTCTCCCCGAAGTCAGCATATCTATTCCGTTGTATCTAGCTCAGAGTTTACTGATTCAGCGTTCAGCAGTTCCCGAACTTTTTGGAGCAGCTTTTTCATTAAAAATGGCTTTCTGAAAATTGTTATATCAAACAAACGAAACACTTGCTGGTCAATTGGCTCAAGCTCCCGAGCTGTTACGACAACAATGGGCAAAGCGCTCCCTTGTTGATGCATTTCTCTCAAGATCTCCATCCCATCCTTGCCGGGTAGCCCTAAATCTAGCAGCAAGAGATCAAAATTTTCTGCCAGCACCTTCTCCAAAACCACGTTGCCATTTGCGGCTACGTCGGTCGTAAATCCTGAGCGTTTGAGGCCTTTTTTAATAAAAGCTGCAATTTTCGGCTCATCTTCTGCGATCAAAATGCGACTCATACTCTCCGACAGGGTAATGCATACTGTAGCCAAGACAAGCAACCCCACAGGAACAAATTCTTTGCTTAACAAAAATTCACGGGTTGCTTCTCTACAGTAAAAATGGCTCAGTTAAGGCCAGCATTGATTGCAGATGAAAGTTTTCTCATGGGCGGAGACGGTAGCCCATGCCTCTAACCGTTTCAATTAGGCCATCCCCAAACTTTTTGCGCAAATATCCCACATAAACATCAACAATGTTAGAGCCAGGCGCATAGTCATAGCCCCAAACCGTGTCCAACAGTTGCTCACGACTCATGACTTGATTGGGATGGCGCAAAAACGTTTCCGCCAGGGTGAATTCACGGGCGGAGAGGTCAATTATTTGGCCCTCGACCTTAAGCCGCCGCGTCCGCAAATCAAGCACTAAAGGCCCGACCGCTAACATATTGCTCTGGCTCTCTTGGGCTGCCGTTTCCGCTGGTCGCAGCCGCGCCCGCACCCTTACCAGCAGCTCTTCAAAGCGAAAGGGTTTGGTCACATAATCATCGGCCCCCCGCTCAAAGCCACTGATTTTGTCTTGAATATCGTCCCGCGCTGTCAAAATAATGATCGGCGCTAAAAATCCCTGGCCCCGCAGGTCTTCAAGCAATTCCAGGCCATCGCGGCCCGGAATGCCCAGATCTAAAATCATCAAATCGATTTGACCATCTAACGAGATGGCTGACGCTTCTTCGCTGTTACCTGCTACTGAAATCGTGAAGCCATTGGAGGCCAATCCCTTTTTCACAAAGGACGCAATCCGCACTTCATCCTCCACAACCAGAATGTGAGTCATTAGCTCACCATCCTGACCTGGGGAGCCATCGGGGCCAAGCGCTCGATCGGCAAAATCAAGTTGAAGGTGGAACCCACGCCCACTTGACTGCTGAGTTCAATATGACCGCCATGGGCTTCGGCAATCGTTTTGACGATCGCCAGTCCTAAGCCCGCCCCTTCTGACCGGCGATAGGTATTAGCCACTCGGGCAAAGCGATCAAAAATTCGGGTTTGGTCGGCCAAGGAAATGCCCTCGCCTGTGTCGCGCACCCAAAATCGCACCTGATTATTGATGCGCTCAACGCCCAGCTCAATCACATCGTCCGGGAAGGTATGCTCCACAGCATTTTGCGCCAAGTTCACCAGGGCCCCCGTCAGCCACTGACGATCGGCCACAAACTTGCCCGACCAGTGCATGCTCAGTTGCCAATCGCGATCGCCCAGCGTCTGAATTTTGGCAAACATCTCAGACATAAACGCGATCGCATGCAGCGTTTCTAATTGCAAAAAGTCAGGCCGCTCAGCCTTAGTCAAAAGCAGCAAATCATTTACGAATCGTCCCATTCGCGCTAACTCATCCATGACCAAGGCTAGCGTTTCCTGCTGCTCTTGAGGGTCATCATCCATCAGTTCTAAATGACCTTGAATAATGGTCAGTGGGGTGCGGAGTTCATGACTGGCATCGTTGATGAAGCTGCGCTGTGTATCAAACGCCTTTTGCACCCGATCCATCATGGTGTTAAAGGTCGTGGCCAAGTCGGCGAGTTCGCCTGACCCATGAATCTCTAATCGCTCCGACAGATTGGTCTCATTGATGTCTTTAGCCGTTTTGGCCAGCTGTTGCACTGGCCGCAGCAGTTGATAACTGACCAACCAGGCTAGCAAAAATGACACGCCCACGACGCCTCCAGCGACTTGGGCAAAAATGAAAACACCTTCTAGGGCCTCAGCCCGTTCTCCGGCTGACAGGTGCGCTGCAATAAAAACCCCCAACGGCTCGTCATCCACTTCCAACACATGAGTTTTATATAAGACATTGCCAACTGCAGGATCACCGGTCGGAACGTTGGCGGATACGGTTTCTTGCAAATTTGCCCACTCCTGAGCCAAGTCAGAATCAGCCAGCGCCGTTGGCAAGATTCGCGGACTCGACTGATAAAATTCACCCCTGAGCGCCACGATGTGAAAGTTATCATCTTCGGGCAAATCATTTTCCAGATACGTTTCAACAAACTCCAGCAGCGCCGCTTGCGTTTCGGGGCTGTCGGCATTCCACTCGCGATAAGACTGCTGAAATTCTTCAAGTTCTTCTTGCAGATCGGCCCGTACCCGTTCATCGACCGCTGCAAATAAAAAATAGCGGAAGAGCGGCACCGCTGCGGCCACTACGGCCAACATCGTCATGGCGTAAATCAGCAAAATGCGGGTGCGAGTTTCGCGTCTAACTTTTTTGAGCCAATGACCAAGCGGCCACAGGGGTAAGGGCTCTGACGCAGGTAGGGGCAGCATAGAACTTTTCATAAACAAACCGATACAAGGGAGGCTAACGATGTTGAAGCGTGAGTCACACCAGAACGATGATCATCTCTCATCGGACTGACACATGCCCCTTGATTTCTCCCTTCGTGTAGCGTGCCCGGAGGGCGTGTTGCTGGGAGAAGTTGTACTCGGTTTCCCCAAAACTAGGGATTAGGGGCCAAAAACGCAGACAACTGCTTGAGTTCTGCCTCAAAGTCTTTGAAGCTTCTTCAGGTGGGTGATCAGATGTCCTGAGGCGCAAAAAGGTTCCTCAAGGGACGGATTAGCGATCGCGCAGGCGACACGTAAAGGTGACGCCTGCAGACGACCGGTGATTACCCCTGCCCCGAGCAGTGCAAAAAGATGAAGCCCCAGGCGTTGCTTCGCTCTCAACTAGCCGAAGCGGCAGCAATTTGTTCTATGCGTGCCATAGTGACTCGATTCAATCGTAAGTATAGATCTCCGCAATTTTAGCCAAGGAAAAGCCCGATTTTCCTAAGAATCTTCTCATCAAAGATTAATGAATCTTCATGAAGTGGGTCTCACAAAAACTTCATCTTTTCTTTAAAGAAAGACTCCAGAGTAGAAATATCGAACGATAACCTTCCCTACTCCCAGGCTACACAAATCCATAGATTGAGCATCATATCAGTCGCGCTTCGTTACCAACCCCAACTTTGTGGCCCTGTTCTGGGTTGCCGATTATCACCCAACTGTGTTTCCCGCCATCCAGCTTTGCACCTTCCACACTCACCAGGACTTACGTGATGAGGTTAATGGTCTATTCCCACGATGCGTTCGGGCTAGGCAATATCCGACGCATGGTCGCCATCTGTGACTACTTGCTCAAAGCCATTCCTGAGGTCTCGATTTTAGTGGTCTCAGGTTCACCCGCTCTGCATCAGCTCCGACTGCCCGATGGGCTCGATTACATTAAATTGCCTTGTCTGGGCCGCGATGCCCAGGGCAAGATGGGGGTTAAGTTCCTCCGAACTGAACTGACCGACACGCTCAAACTCCGCGGCGAGCTGATTCGCACGGCGGCCACAAATTTTCAGCCTGACGCCCTGCTCGTCGACAAAAAACCCGATGGCCTCAGGAAAGAGCTGCAGCCCACCCTAGACTATTTACAGCAGCACTCCCCCCAGACTCGGCTCATCCTGCTGCTGCGCGACATTCTCGACAGTCCCGCTGCCACGATCGCCCAGTGGCAGCGCGAAAACTACTACACCCTGACCACCACCCGCTACGACCAAGTGTGGATTGTCGGCAGCCCCCATATTTTTGATGCGCCCAGGGTGTATCAGTTTTCGCCCGAGCTGCAAGCCAAGACCCGATTTATGGGCTACATCCGCCGGGGCCAGGGTCGGCGATCGGCGGCTGAAGTGCGGCGATCGCTGGGCGTTACTACCGCTGAGCGGTTGATATTGGTTACACCAGGCGGCGGCGGCGATGGGTTTCGCTTGGCCAACACCTACCTGGATGCGACCGCCGCGATCGTGCCTGCCCAGCCCTTGATCAGTCTCATTGTCGGCGGCCCAGAGATGCCTGCTGCTCAAAAGCGGCACCTGCGGCAGCGCATTGAGCAGCAAGCCGATCTGCACTGGCTAGAATTTACTGACGATCTCGCTAGCTATATTACTGCCGCTGATTTAGTCGTCTCGATGGGCGGCTACAACACCATAGGCGAAATTTTATCGCTGCAGCGGCGAGCGATCGTGGTGCCCCGCACCGACCCCGTTGCCGAACAGTGGATTCGAGCCCAGCGGATGGCCGCATTAGGACTATTCACTACGATTCATCCCGATCAGCTCACCGTCTCTCACCTGGCACAGACGCTGTGCCAGGAATTGCGGATCCATCCGCCTACCCCCGGTTATCTGCTCGATTTCAACGCCCTGCCCCGCATTACGGCCGCCCTGTTGGGGCTCGTCCACGCCCCGCCGCGCCAGCCCGAACTGGTCGCTTAGCTCGCTGGAGCTACAGGGCGATATTTTCCGTTTGCTGTTCATTTCCTCACTGCTATGACTGCTCAAAAACCCGTGATTGGGTACTTGCTCAAAACCTTTCCCAAGCTTTCCGAAACGTTTATCTTGAACGAAATTTTGGAGCTAGAGCGACAAGGGCTAAACCTGCACATTTTCTCGCTGCGCCGCCCCTCTGATCGCCGCCAGCATCCGGCCTTGAGCCAGCTGCAAGCACCTGTGACCTATATTCCTTCTCTACTGCCCGAGTGGCATCATGACGAAGAAACTCAGCTGATCAAAAACCAGGTGGCCTGGGGGCAGCGTGACCCCAATCAGCTGATGGCAGCCCTGCAGTTTTACTGCGATCGCCCCGAAACCCGCCGCTTTAACGAGTTTTTGCAGGGTTGCTATCTCGCCACCGAATTAGAGCGCTTGGGCATTGAGCATTTGCATGTCCACTTTGCCAACATTCCCACGGCTACTGCCGAAATTGCCCAACGCCTGAGCGGTGTGCCCTTTAGCATCACAGCCCATGCCAAAGACATTTATCTGACCGAACCCGCTGCCCTAGATCGCCGCCTGCGTAGCGCCGAATTTGTGCTGACCTGCACCGATTTCAATCGCCGCTATTTGACGTCGGTTTCCACTTCTGACACACCGATTCACCTGTCCTATCACGGTATCGACCTGTCGCGGTTCACTCGCCACCCTGACGTGGCCGCCCCCCAATCGCCCTGGTCTGCCCGACCGCTGCAGTTGCTATCAGTTGGCCGGTTTTGCGAAAAGAAAGGCTTTGCCTACTTACTGGAAGCCTGTCAGCAGTTGCAGATTGCCGGGGTCAACTTTCACTGCAACTTGGTGGGCTATGGGCCGCTGCAAGCCGCCCTGGAAGCGCAAATTCAAGCCCTGGAGCTGACGGAGCGCGTCACTCTGGTCGGCCAACTCACCCAAGACCAGGTGATCGAGCAATATGGCCAGGCCGATGTTTTTGTGCTGCCCTGTTTGGTCACTGACGACGGCGATCGCGACGGCATTCCCAACGTGTTGTTAGAAGCCATGGCCTTAGGTGTGCCAGTGGTTTCCACGGCGATTTCGGGCATTACCGAGCTGGTGCAGTCGGGCCAAAACGGCCTGCTCATTGCTGAAAAAGATGTCGCGGCCCTCACTGCCGCTCTCCTGCAGCTTGAGCAAGATACGGCCCTCCGTCAGCGACTCGGCCAGGCGGGCAGTCGCACCGTCCATCAAAATTTCACCCTGACCGACAACGTGGGTCAAGTCAAAGACTGGCTGCTGCACGCCTTGCGCTCCCCCGCTCGCGAGCCGCTCTGGCCCACCACCCTTTCCCCCACTTTGGAGGCGGCTATCCGATGAAACGCTTACTGTTTTATTGCCAGCACATTCTCGGCATCGGCCATCTGATGCGCAGCATGGAAATCGTCAAAGGTCTCACTGCTGATTTCCAGGTGTGCTTTATCAACGGCGGCGAAGCGATCACCGATTTTCCCATCCCCCCCGGCGTCGAAGTCGTGCAGTTGCCACCGCTCAAAACCGATGATGAATTTTCGGAACTACACCTGCCGCCAGGGTTCGACAGCTTACCAGCCGTCTTTAGTGCCCGCTGTCAGCAAATGACCGCCGTGGTCGAGCAGTTTCAGCCCGACATTTTTATGGTGGAGCTGTTTCCCTTTGGCCGGCGACGCTTCTCTGCCGAACTGATTCCGGTGATTGAGGCCGCCCGCGATCGCGGTGCACGCATCGTCTCTAGCCTGCGTGACATCGTGGTCACCAAACAAGACCAGGCCCGCCACGAAGCCAAAATCTGCAAGCTGATCAATCAATATTTCGACCTGCTGTTGATTCACGGCGATCCGGAGTTTATGCCGCTAGAGCGCAGCTTTTCCCGCGTGGCCGACCTGCACTGCGCCGTCCATTACACCGGCTATGTGGTGCAGGCGACGGCCCCCCAGCCGCTAGCAACCGAGGGCGATCGCCGCGCTCAGCTCCGGGTCTCCACCCCGACGATTCTGGCCTCCGTGGGTGGGGGCCGCTTTGGGCATCAGCTGCTGCACTGCGTCGCTCAGGCCAGTCCTTACCTGCAGGCGCAGATTCCCCATCATATTCACCTGTTTGCCGGGCCGTTTTCTCCTGACAGCGTTTATGAACCCTTGCGAGAGCTGGCGCAAGCCTACTCAAACCTGACCGTTCAACGCTATACGCCTGACCTGGTCAGCTATATGCAGCAGGCCGATCTCTCGATCAACATGGGCGGCTACAACACCACGCTTAACGTGCTCAAAACCGGCACCCGTTCCATGCTGCTGCCCTTCACTGGCAACGATGACCAAGAGCAAACCATTCGGGCCGAACGGCTCGAAGCCCTAGGCGTCGTGTCAATTATTCGACCCGCCGACCTGCAGCCGGAGCGGCTAGCGCAGCGGATAGTGGCGCATCTGCAAACTCAGCCCACCCTCATCCAGTTCAACCTGAACGGGGTTGCCCAAACGGCCCAGATTTTGCGTGACTGGGTGCCTCCCTCGCCGGTGGCGGAGAGGCACACATCCCCCAGCCTCTCCACTGCCGCCTCAGTCTGAACCTCTTTCCCCCCAATATTCCCCTAACTGGACTAACCCCCATGACGACCCAACGTATTTGCATCACCACCTTAGAATTTCCGCCTGATGTGGGTGGCGTCGGTGAATCCGTCGCTCGCATTGCTCGCATGATGCAGGCCATCGGCTACGAAGTGCATGTGGCCGTGTTTCATTCCAAACAGCGTAAGGATGACACACTGCGGCGATCGCAGTGCCTGTCTAAAATTCAAGACGGCCTCTACGTGCACCGTCTATACCCCGCCATTCGCTCTGAAAATCCCATCGTGCAAGACTTCCTCAGTGAAGTCTATTTCCTGTTAGAGCAGCTGCATCAGCAATTTCAGTTCAGCCTGTTCCACGGCTTTTTTATCAACGAAACGGGCTTTTTGACGACCCTGTTGGCCAAAGAGCTGGGCATCCCCGTCATCAACAGTGTGCGGGGCAGCGACCTGCACAAGCACGTGTTTAACCCCAAGCAGCATGGTCAGGTCACGTGGACTTTGGCCAATTCTGACTGGGTCACCTGCGTCAGCGATGCCCTTAAAGAGCGGGCCTGTGTACTGGTGCCCGAACTGCGCCCCCGCGTCACCGCCTTTTGGAACTCGATTCAACCGCTGAATCTGGCCCATCTGCCCACCCCCACTCACCACGATCGCCTGCAGGGCACCGTCATTGGCTCAGTCGGTCGGTTTCGCGACAAAAAAGGGCTGGAATATTTGCTCGATGCGGGGGCTGAGCTGGCTCGCCAGCAGCCCATCACCCTGTTGCTGGTCGGCGATTACGCCGATCGCGAACGCACCTACTGGCAACAGCAGGTCGCCGATAGCCCCCTGCGCGATCAGGTCATTCTCACCGGTTTGGTTGACCGCCGCGAAGCGCTGGCCTACCTGCCCTACATCGATATCTTCGCCGTGCCCTCACTGCATGACGGCTGCCCCAACGCCATGTTAGAAGCCATGCTGGCCGAACGGGCCATCGTCGGTACCGATGTCGATGCCATTGGCGAAATTTTGTGCGATCACAGCAACGCTCTTGTCGTGCCTCCGGGCAATAGTCATGCCCTCGCCTATGCCCTCTGGCAACTGCTGCAATCGCCGGCCCTGCGCCAAAAACTGGGCCAGCAAGCACGTGACACCGTGTTGACCCAACTCGCCCCCGCCGGCGAGCAAAAAAATTGGGCTCAGGTTTACCTACGGGTCCTGCAGCCCCAGTCTGAGCCCGTGTTTGCGCTGTCGGCCTAAGGCCCGTTAAGTGTTTGCGCCCAAACCACAGATCGTATTCAAAGATTCTCTCTGTCAGGGTGTGACCGTACCCAACCCCGGCGATCGAAATGTTGTTTTAACGTCAGTTCGGGTTAAGGCAAAACCGGTTACTTTCCCCTCCCAGGAGGAGATTTGGCCCTCAAACTATCCGCAGATCCCTTGTCAGTCTTATCCCGACCTCAGGTTGTTTTAACCATCTCCTACAGGCGTGACAGTTGCGCCCGTCCAGCCTGAATCCGAACGATCAGGCTTTGCTCACCGTCCACCTATCCTTCTATTTGCTATGCATCCCAACATCACCCTCATCGTCTCGCCGCGCGAGCGCTTTAGCCACACTCGCCAGGCGCTCGAAAGCCTCTATGACAACACCGAGCTGCCTTTTCAGCTGGTTTATGTCGACGGCGGCTCCCCGCGCCAGACCCGCGACTATCTCCAGCAAAAATCCATCGAGCACGGCTTTGAGATCGTGCGCACCGAAAGCTACCTGGCCCCCAACCAGGCCCGCAATCTCGGCCTAGCCAAAGCCACCACCGAATACGTCGTCTTCATCGATAACGACGTCGAAGTGGCCCCCGGCTGGCTGCGTCACCTCGTCGCCTGCGCAGATGAGACCCAAGCGACTGCCGTTTGTCCGCTCACCTGCATTGGCCAACCCCTTGGCCACAAAATTCACCTGGCCGGGGGCGAAGCCCGTATCGTGCTGCAGGTCAAAGGGGACGATCGCCAGCGTCGAGTCCACGAAAAACATTACTTCGTCAATCGTCTCGTGGCCGATGTGCAAGACCAACTGCAGCGTCGTCAGTGCGAATTTGCCGAATTTCACTGTGTGCTCGTGCGGCGATCGCTGTTCGACACCATTGGCCCTCTCGATGAAAACCTGCTGAGCACCCGCGAACACATCGACTTTTGCCTCACCTTGGCACGGGTCGGCGGCACCGTTTACTGCGAGCCCGCTGCCGTCGTCACCTATGTGCCAGCCGTGCTGTGGCGGCCCTCTGACCTGACCTTCTTTATGCTGCGCTGGAGTGATGAATGGGAAATTCGCAGCCTCAAATATTTCCGTAAAAAGTGGGACTTGCCCAAAAAAGATAAATACTTCCGCAAGCGCTATCGCCGTCTGGGCTACCGGCGTCACCAAGCCTTTATCAAACCCTGGGTCAAACGGCTGCTCTGGGGTCAAGCGCCCCCTGCTGTTATGCGTCCCCTGGTTGCCCTCGATCATCAGCTCAACCGCTGGCTTAGCGATCGCTACTATCGTCAGCATCCAGACCGCGTCAAACTGCCCAAACGCCCTATCGTCCCAGTCAGCCAAGCCCGCGATCTGGTGGCGTAGGGTGCGTCATCGCAGGGCATGACGCACCGCAGCCCATCTGCTGCTGCTGAATTGGGCCAATGCCACAACACCCTCGACATCAATCCTGCTATTTAGAAGTCGGTCAAAGCTATGCCTGCCATAGCCTCTAGACCATGCCTACGCGGATTAACCTCACCGCCTGTGGCACCTCTCCTTCTCAAGGAGAGGTTTATCAAAAATCTGCAGAAGAATTTTTCCTGATTGAGACAGGAGTTCTGGTTCTTCTCCCCAATAAGGCTACGGCTTCATTTTTATCCCCTGCATTGGGTTAGATCCCCCTTAATCCCCCTTAAAAAGGGGGACATCCCAGTTCAAATTGGATAGAGCCCCCTTGTTAAGGGGGCAGCGACAGCAGGGGGATCGGCCGTTCTAGAAATGTGCATAAGCAGAAGCCTTAATAAACCTGAGTTCAGGATAAGAATAAGTAACGCTTTTACCCGCCTACGGAGCCTCAAATCCCCTCCCAGGAGTGGAAATATCCAGCTTCGGTTTGAACCCGAACTGACGTTAATAAGGAGAGGAGAGGTTCTACAGCCAGTAAAACTGCCGCCGCCCATCTCGTGGTGCGTTGGGCTAACGCCGCAATACCCCTACACCGTTGTCTTATCACCATGCCTAAACCTAAAAAACAAACTCTGGGGGCCGCGTTGCCCAGCCTGGGCAAAATCCTGCGTCATTTTTGGCCGCATTTGCGACAGCAGCAGGGGCTAATCGGCACCGCCTTTATCGCCCTCCTGGCCGAAACCGCCATGCGCCTGCTGGAACCCTGGCCCCTCAAACTGATGTTCGATCGCGTCATTCTGCCAGGATTTCAGGCTGACTCGGCGGTTTTGCCAGGGCCGTGGAACCTATCACCCATTGCTTTGCTTACGGGATTAGCGATCGCCCTAGTGCTGATTGCGGCCCTACGCGGCATGTTTGCCTACGTCAGCGCCGTCAACATGGCCGTCGCGGCGACCCGCATCATGACCGACATCCGCAGCACACTGTACAGTCACCTGCAGCGGCTATCCCTCTCCTTCCACAATCAGGCCAAAAGCGGTGACCTGATCACCCGCGTCACCTACGACATTGAGCGCCTGCGAGAGGTCACCGTTGTCGCCGTGCTGCCGTTGCTCGCCAATACGCTGACTTTGCTGGGCATGGTTGGCGTTATGTTCTTTTTGAACTGGGAGCTGGCCCTGATCGCGATCGCGATTTTGCCCCTGTTTTTGTTCACTACCCGCCATATGGGCGGCAAAATTCAGACCGTGGCCCGGCGACAACGTAAGCGCGAAGGCGCAATGGCAGCCTCAGCGGCGGAGGCGATCGGGGCCATGCAGGTGGTGCAGGCGCTGTCGCTAGAATCCATGCTGGAAAAATCCTTTGCCAAGCAAAACCAAAAGAGCCTGAAAGAAAGCGCCGAAGCGCAGCGGCTGCGAGCGGGGCAGGAACGGTTGGTCGAGATCCTCGTGGCCGTCGCGACGGCCCTCGTGCTCTGGCGTGGCGTGCAGCTCACCATCCAGGGGGCAGTCACCCCCGGCGACCTGCTCGTTTTCATCACTTACCTCAAAGTCGCCTTTAAGCCCATGCGCCAGCTGGCTAAATACACCGGGCAAATCGCCAAAGCCACTGCTTCAGGCGAACGCATCATTAGCCTGATGGAAATTCAACCCGACGTCCGTGACTGCCGGGGCGCGATCGCCGCTCCGCCCTTGCTCGGGGCCGTACAGTGCCAAAACGTCACCTTTGCCTACCGCCCCGAGCAAGGCATTTTGCGCAACCTGAGCTTTACCGTGCAGCCAGGAGAGCAGGTGGCGATCGTCGGCCCCTCCGGTAGCGGTAAATCAACCCTCGTCAGCCTGCTGCTGCGCCTTTACGACTCGATTGAAGGCTGCGTGCTGATCGACGGTCACGACCTGCGCTAATATACCCTCGCCTCCCTGCGCCCCCAGATCAGCATCGTGCTGCAAGATAGCGTGCTCTTTGCCGCCAGCGTCGGCGACAACATTGCCTACGGCAACCCCCACGCCACCCCCGATGACATTGTGGCCGCCGCCCAACTCGCCAATGCCCATGAGTTCATCATGGCCCTACCCGACGGCTACGACACGCCGCTCGGTGAACGCGGTGCGACCTTATCTGGCGGGCAACGCCAGCGCCTCGCGATCGCCCGAGCCGCCGTCCGCAATGCCGCGATCGTCATTCTGGATGAACCCACGACCGGCCTCGATAACGCCAGTGAGCATCTCGTCACCGAGGCCCTCCAGCGCCTCACCCAAAATCGCACCACCTTCTGGATTTCTCATAACCTTCACACCGTTCAAGACGCCGATCAAATCTTTTATCTCGAACAGGGCCAGCTACAAGAACGCGGCACCCACCCCGAACTCATGGCCCTCAACGGTCACTACGCCCGGCTCTACCGCCTGCAAGAAAATCAATCCGCCTTAGCCGTCGGCACTTCCTAGCCTGAACCCTCGTCACTCTCCCTACCCTCACCCTGGGCTCCAGCGCTCCCTACCATTCCCGACCCGCTACTCTCCACCCTCTACCCTCCTCACTCCCATGATTGCTCAACTCCGTTCCCCCTCACCACCGTCAACCTTTCTCCCCGGCTACCATCTCCCGCCCATCGCTCCCACCAGCACCCGCGTCATTTTGCTGCGCCATGGTCGCAGCGATCGCAACGACGCGGGTTGCTATCAGGGCAGTAGCGATGTCGGCCAGCTCACCCCTAGTGGCCTGGCCGCCTCTCAAGTGATGGGACAATACCTGACCCGCTGCCCCATCCAGGCGGTTTACGTTAGCCCCCTCAGACGAGCTAAAGATACCGCCGCCGCCCTTTTACCCCACCTCACGACCCCCACACTCAAACGCGTGAGCACCCACAGTCTGCTGCGCGAGATCAGCCTGCCCGCTTGGGAAGGATTGCGCTATGAAGACGTGCGATCGCACCAGTCAGCGGCCTACCACACCTGGCAAACTGCTCCTCACGAGTTTCAAATGTGGCCGGAGCGGGGCGAGCCCTGTTACCCAGTGCGTGACCTCTACCAATGCGCCCAGCAGTTTTGGCACACTACCCTGCCTCACCATCACGGCCAGACGATTCTCATCGTTAGTCATGGCGGCACCAACCAAGCGCTAATCAATACCGCGCTGCAGCGTTCCCCCCAAGCCCATCACAGCCTGCAGCAAACCCATAGCGGGCTCACCGTTTTTGATGTGGATGCCACCTTCCATCAGCCCGCTCAGCTACACCTGCTGAATCTAACCCTAGGCTCTGCTCCCAGCGCGATCGCTGCACCCCATTTACCCAAACTCAAAGCTGGCAAACAAGGCGTGAGATTGCTGCTTCTGCCCTATCAGCCGGGCCTGATGCCCGATCCGACCCTGGCCTCAATGCTGCGATCTGCCACGATTCAGGCGGCAGTCGTCGAAGATCACCAAACTGCCGCTTGCCCTCAGCCCTATGCCTGTCATCGCATCGCCGAATCGGTGCTTACCCACAACCCTGAAACGGTCGTGCTATCTGTGCAGCGATCGCACTTCTGGCA
>CALCPB010000118.1 GCA_937897665.1 uncultured Halomicronema sp.
CCTATAGGTCGGCCGCTGTGTGCTCGGCGTCCGCAGTGTGATCGGCAATGATCAAGACTTCAGAAGGGCCGGCTAGGGAGTCAATACCCACCGTGCCGAACACCTGTTTTTTGGCCAGGGTAACGTAAATGTTGCCCGGGCCCGTGATCACATTGACAGCAGGAATCGTCTCAGTGCCGTAAGCTAGGGCGGCGATTGCCTGCGCTCCGCCCACGCGATAAATTTCCGTCACGCCCGCTTCCTGAGCCGCGACTAGCACGGCGGGGTTAATGACCCCCTGATCGCCGGGGGGCGTCACCATGACAATGCGCTCGACGCCCGCCACCTGAGCCGGAACAGCATTCATTAAAACCGTGCTGGGGTAAGCGGCTCGTCCACCCGGTACATAGATGCCGGCCCGATCAACGGCGGAATATCGCTTACCTAAGACCACGTCGCCCTTAAATTCCACCCAGCTACTTGGCACCCGCTGGCGATGAAAGGCTTCAATATTTTGATGCGCGAGACGAATCGCATCAATTAGCTCCTTGGAGACCTGTTGATAGGCCGCATCAATCTCGGCCCCGCGCACCCGTAATCCCGCTGCGGTTAGCACCTGCTGGTCAAAGTCGGCAGTGTACTGCAGCAACGCCTCGTCGCCCTGGCGCTGCACCGCTTGCAGAATCTCTCTAACGGTTGCTTCTTTGTGAAAAACCTGACTGTCATGGGTGCGGTCACAGATTCGCTGCAACTCTACCTGTGCATCAGCTAACTGGTTGATAATGCGCAGCATTTCGCACAAACCTGACTTAATAAGCGATAGAACTTAAGCTACCGAAGGACGGCCCTCCCGTAACCTGAGCTTGTTTTTAGTAGGAAAACCCCTACTGACTTATAGCTTAGCGCGGTTTCATTTGCCCATCCGTAGATGGCTAAACCGTTCCCCGGATTTGGTGTTATGATACTGAATCTGTCGATTATTCTATGTGAGTTTGGGCGAGCTGTGGCAAATATCAAGTCTGCAATTAAACGCATTCAAGTATCAGAGCGTAACCGGGTACGCAACAAGTCTTATCGGTCAGCCGTCAAGACATTGACTAAGCGGTACCTCGACGCCTTAGATGCCTACGCGGCTGACCCCAGTCCCACCGCCGCTGAAACCGTTCAAGCAGAGCTGTCGGCTGTCTTTAGCAAGGTTGACAAAGCGGTTAAGCGTGGTGTTTATCACGGCAATGCCGGGGCACGCCGGAAGTCTCGACTCGCTAAAGCCTGGAAAGCAGTCGAAGCTCAGAAAGCAACAGCATCCTAACAACGAGGTCGGACGCTGCCTCATGCAGTTGATTGACACCCACGTTCACATCAATTTTGAAACCTTTCGGCCTGATTTGGACGCCGTTGCTGCTGCTTGGCGGTCGGCCGGCGTGACTCACTTAGTCCACTCTTGTGTGGAGCCGAGTGAGTTTGCCGCGATGCAGGCGATCGCTGATCGCTACCCAGAGGTTTCACTAGCCGTGGGGCTGCATCCCCTGGATATGGATAAGTGGACGCCTACCACTGCCCAGACTATCGAATCATTGGCGCGGGCCGATTCGCGCGTGGTCGCCATTGGTGAGACAGGCCTTGATTTTTATAAGGCAGATGATCAAAGCCTGCAAGCAGAAGCCTTTTGGCAGCAGTTGATGATTGCTCATCGATTGAATCTACCGGTGATTATCCATTGCCGGGATGCGGCAGCGGCAGCCGCTCAGCAGATCAAGGCTTTTCAATCTGAGGTTGGGGCCGTGACGGGGGTGATGCATTGCTGGGCTGGCACGCCGGCAGAAACGCAGTGGTTCTTGGAGTTGGGGTTCTACGTCAGCTTTAGCGGCATCGTGACATTTAAGAATGCTCATCAGGTCAAAGCATCGGCGCAGCTGGTGCCCAGCGATCGCCTCTTGGTCGAAACCGATTGCCCCTTTCTGACGCCAGTACCTCGCCGCAAAGAGCGGCGTAATCAACCCGCCAACGTATTGCATGTCGCGAGCTATTTGGCCGAACTGCGACAGGAGCCCTTAGCGACCTTAGCCAGTCAGACAACTGCGAATGCGATCCGTCTATTCCGACTACCGATTGAGGGCTCGACCCGCTTGCCGGTGGCGGAATCTACGGATAAACCCACGGCTCAGAGAACAGCTTTGACAGAGCCTTAACATATTTTTTCGAGAAATAGGTGTTGACAAATGTCTGAAGGTACGTTCTTTTTGTTAAGCTGGTTTGAAGCGTGAAATATTACCGGTGGAATCTGGGGTAATGTGTTGTTTCTGTCTGAAAAAAGAAGTTGAGTTGGATCCCGAACTCGATCCTTAGCCATGAATCGCTAAAGCCAATTTTTCAGCCCGTTATCGCGAGTCCACCACGGCAATCTAGAAGGGGTCATAGATTTAGTGTTCAGAGATTTATTGAGGACAATCGAATCGGTTAAACGCTCTGCTAGAAATCTTTAGCAGAGTTCTTTTTGCCGTTGTCTGTTGCCGACTGGAAGGCAGCGGTTATTTGTTTTGATGAGCTTTTTCTGTAGAGACTGTAGGGTTTGTCCGCCCGAGGAGACGCATGACCGACCAAATCGCCACGATGTCCAACTTTACGCTGCCTGATCTGGTTGAAATCCAGCGCTCGAGCTTTCGATGGTTTTTACGAGAAGGACTAATTGAGGAGTTGGATAGCTTCTCACCCATCACCGACTATACCGGCAAGCTAGAGCTGCACTTTATCGGGAAGGACTACAAGCTCAAGAGTCCCAAGTACATGGTAGACGAAGCCAAGCGGCGGGATGCTACCTATGGCGTACAAATGTATGTCCCCACTCGGTTGATTAATAAAGAGACGGGTGAGATTAAAGAGCAAGAGGTCTTTATTGGCGATTTGCCGCTCATGACCGATCGCGGCACGTTCATTATCAACGGGGCCGAGCGAGTCATTGTTAACCAGATTGTCCGCAGCCCAGGCGTTTACTACAAAGCCGACACCGATAAAAATGGTCGCCGCACCTACAACGCTAACTTGATCCCGAACCGGGGGGCTTGGCTCAAATTTGAGACTGATAAGAATGATCTGGTCTGGGTGCGGATTGACAAAACCCGTAAAATCTCTGCGCAGGTTTTGCTCAAGGCCTTAGGGCTGACCGATGCTGAGATCTTTGACTCACTGCGTCACCCAGAGTATTTCCAAAAGACGATTGACAAAGAAGGGCAGTTTAGCGAAGACGAAGCGCTACTCGAACTGTATCGTAAGCTGCGTCCCGGTGAGCCGCCTACAGTTTCAGGTGGACAGCAGCTCTTAGAATCGCGCTTCTTTGATGCTAAGCGCTATGACTTGGGTCGGGTGGGACGCTACAAGCTCAATCGTAAGCTGCGCCTGAGTATTCCGGACACCACCCGGGTATTGACGCCAGTAGATATCTTGTCGGCGATCGACTACCTGATCAACCTTGAGTTCGACACGGGCATGGTGGATGACATTGACCACTTGGGTAACCGCCGCGTGCGTTCTGTCGGCGAGCTCCTGCAAAATCAGGTGCGCGTGGGTCTCAATCGACTAGAGCGGATTATTCGAGAGCGGATGACCGTTTCTGATGCCGACTCGCTCACCCCGGCTTCCCTTGTAAACCCGAAACCCTTGGTAGCGGCAATCAAAGAGTTCTTTGGCTCCAGTCAGCTGTCTCAGTTTATGGACCAGACCAATCCCCTGGCTGAGTTGACCCATAAGCGTCGACTCAGTGCTTTGGGGCCGGGAGGCTTGACCCGTGAGCGAGCCGGTTTTGCGGTGCGTGAGATTCATCCCTCTCACTACGGTCGGATTTGCCCGATCGAAACGCCAGAAGGCCCGAATGCAGGGCTGATTGGTTCTCTGGCCACTCATGGTCGGGTCAACGATTTTGGCTTCATTGAGACGCCCTTTTTCCGCGTTGAGCAAGGCCGGGTGCGGCGCGATTTGCCGCCTTCCTATATGACTGCGGATGAGGAAGATGATCTGCGGGTGGCGGCAGGCGACTTGCCGACTGATGCCGATGGTTACATCTTGGGTGATGCCGTTCCGGTGCGCTATCGGCAGGACTTCGCCGTATCGCCGCCGGAAGAGGTTGACTATGTGGCGGTGTCGCCGGTGCAGATTATTTCGGTAGCAACCTCACTGATTCCCTTTTTAGAGCATGATGACGCCAACCGGGCGTTGATGGGTTCTAACATGCAGCGTCAAGCGGTGCCTCTATTACGGCCGGAACGACCTCTGGTTGGCACCGGGCTAGAAGCTCAGGCCGCACGTGACTCAGGCATGGTCATCGTCAGCCGCACAGCGGGTGAAGTGGTCTATGTTGATGCTGACTTGGTGCAGGTGCGAGATGAGCAGGGGCAGATCTATGACTATCCACTGCAAAAGTATCAGCGCTCTAACCAAGATACCTGTCTGAATCAGCGGCCTCTGGTGTTCCAAGGGGCGCAGGTGCAGGCGGGGCAGGTCTTGGCCGATGGCTCAGCGGCGGAAGGGGGCGAAATCGCCCTCGGTCAGAACGTCATCATCTCCTATATGCCCTGGGAAGGCTACAACTACGAAGACGCCATCCTCATTAGTGAGCGGCTGGTATTCGAGGACGTATACACCTCAATTCACGTCGAGAAATTTGAGATTGAGGCGCGCCAGACGAAGCTAGGGCCAGAAGAGATTACCCGTGAGATTCCCAACGTCGGTGAGGATGCGCTACGGCAGTTAGATGAGGGCGGGATCATTCGGATCGGGGCTTGGGTCGAGTCTGGTGACATTTTGGTGGGTAAGGTGACCCCCAAAGGCGAATCGGATCAGCCCCCGGAAGAAAAGCTGCTGCGGGCAATTTTTGGCGAAAAGGCAAGAGATGTGCGCGACAATTCGCTGCGGGTGCCTAACGGCGAAAAGGGCCGGGTGGTTGATGTGCGCGTCTTTACTCGTGAGCAGGGCGACGAGCTACCGCCGGGGGCCAATATGGTCGTGCGGGTTTACGTGGCGCAAAAACGCAAAATCCAGGTCGGTGACAAGATGGCGGGTCGCCACGGTAATAAGGGCATCATTTCCCGAATTCTACCGTTGGAAGATATGCCGTACTTGCCGGACGGTACCCCGATTGATATCGTCCTCAATCCTTTGGGAGTGCCCTCCCGGATGAACGTCGGTCAGGTGTTTGAATGTCTATTGGGCTGGGCCGCCGAAAATCTAGACGTGCGCTTTAAGATCACGCCGTTCGACGAGATGTACGACAAGGAAGCGTCGCGCAATACGACCCATGGGCAACTGCAGCAGGCGCGCGATCAGTCGGGTCAAGACTGGGTCTATAACCCTGACGATCCGGGCAAAATCCAGCTTTATGATGGTCGTACTGGCGAACCATTTGACCGCCCCGTTACGGTTGGGGTGGCCTACATGTTGAAGCTGGTGCACTTGGTCGATGACAAGATTCACGCGCGCTCGACAGGACCCTACTCGCTGGTGACACAACAGCCTTTGGGCGGCAAGGCCCAGCAGGGTGGACAGCGCTTCGGCGAGATGGAAGTGTGGGCACTGGAGGCTTACGGCGCTTCCTACACCCTGCAGGAGTTGCTAACGGTGAAGTCAGACGATATGCAAGGGCGCAACGAAGCGCTTAACGCGATCGTTAAAGGCAAGGCGATTCCGCGACCAGGAACTCCCGAATCCTTCAAGGAGCTGATGCTAGAGATACAGTCTCTTGTCTTGGACATAGCTGTCCATAAAGTAGAAACCAACGAAGATGGCACCAGTCGGGACGTTGAAGTTGACTTGATGTCTGATTTGAGTAATCGCCGAACACCGACTCGCCCCACTTACGAATCGATCGTGACCCCCGCTGAGGCGACAGAAGAAGTCGAAGAATAGTGGCTTCCAGGCTGAGAAAACTCTCAGCCTATTTAGTCCCCGGTTGGTTGAAAACTAGCGCATATCTGTAGAAGGAAAGAGCTGAGCATGGCAAAGCTAGAGCAGCGTTTTGATTACGTCAAAATTGGATTAGCGTCTCCTGAGCGAGTTCGTCAATGGGGGGAAAGGACGCTTCCCAACGGCATGGTTGTTGGCGAAGTCACCAAGCCTGAAACCATTAACTACCGCACGCTGAAGCCCGAAATGGATGGGCTATTTTGCGAGCGCATCTTTGGCCCCGCCAAAGATTGGGAATGTCACTGCGGTAAATATAAGCGGGTGCGGCATCGTGGCATTGTTTGTGAGCGCTGTGGCGTTGAGGTGACGGAATCGCGAGTCCGCCGTCATCGGATGGGCTATATCAAGCTAGCCGCGCCAGTGGCGCATGTTTGGTACCTCAAAGGCATTCCCAGCTACATTGCGATTTTGCTAGATATGCCGCTCAAGGATGTCGAGCAGATTGTCTATTTCAACGCGTACGTTGTGCTCGATCCCGGCAACGCTGACAATCTATCTTACAAACAGCTGCTGACCGAAGACCAGTGGATCGAAATTGAAGATCAGCTTTATGACGAAGAGTCTCAGCTGGTGGGGGTCGAAGTCGGGATTGGAGCTGAAGCGTTGCAGCGACTGCTGCAGGATCTGAACCTGGAGGAAGAGGCCGAAAATCTGCGAGAGCAAATCGCCGTCTCTAAGGGACAAAAGCGAGCCAAGCTGATTAAGCGCCTGCGGGTCACTGATAACTTTGTGGCCACGGGCTCTCGGCCGGATTGGATGGTGATCAACGCGATTCCGGTGATTCCCCCTGACTTGCGGCCCATGGTGCAGCTAGATGGAGGGCGCTTTGCTACCTCTGACCTGAACGATCTCTATCGTCGGGTGATCAATCGCAACAATCGGCTGGCGCGACTGCAGGAAATCTTGGCGCCTGAGATTATCGTGCGTAATGAGAAGCGGATGCTGCAGGAGGCGGTGGATGCGCTGATTGATAATGGCCGTCGTGGCCGCACAGTCGTAGGTGCCAACAATCGTCCTCTGAAGTCTCTGTCGGACATTATTGAGGGTAAGCAAGGTCGTTTCCGGCAAAACCTGTTGGGTAAGCGAGTTGACTACTCAGGTCGTTCAGTCATTGTGGTCGGCCCCAAGCTGAAGATTCACCAGTGCGGTTTGCCCCGCGAGATGGCGATCGAGCTGTTTCAACCTTTTGTGATTCATCGCTTGATTCGTCAGGGGATGGTGAACAACATCAAGGCTGCGAAAAAGCTCATTCAGCGTAATGATCCCAGCGTTTGGGAAGTGCTGGAAGAGGTGATCGAGAGTCATCCGGTTATGTTGAACCGGGCACCGACGTTGCACCGTCTGGGCATTCAGGCTTTTGAACCGATTTTGGTTGAAGGCCGAGCTATTCAGCTGCACCCGTTAGTGTGTCCCGCCTTTAACGCTGACTTTGATGGAGACCAAATGGCTGTGCACGTGCCACTCTCGTTAGAAGCTCAGTCAGAAGCGCGACTACTCATGTTGGCCTCTAACAATGTGCTGTCTCCGGCCACTGGGCGACCCATTATTACGCCGAGTCAGGATATGGTGTTGGGTTGTTATTATCTGACGGCAGAGAATCCCTATGAGCAGAAGGGTGCTGGGCAAACCTTTGGCAATATGGAGGATGCCATTCTGGCCTTTGAACAGGGCACGGTCAGCCTACATGCTGAAGTCTGGCTGCGCTTTGATGGTTCGGTTGAGTCGGGCGGTGCTGACAATTTGGTGGAAGAGACAACCGAACCGGATGGTACGGTCAGGCGTCTTTATGAACATCGCCGCACTCGAGAAGATAGCGACGGTCAGTTGATTTCGCAATATATCAAAACGACGGCTGGGCGAATCATCTACAACAAGACGGTACATGAGGCACTGGCGAACTAGCGCCACCCGTTTCGTTGAGAGGAAGGCAAAGGGCTTGTCTTCCTCAGATCATTTTTAGAGACTGAAATCAAGCAAGGGCGAGAGGGCAACATGGCAGAGCAAGAATCCAATCAATCCCCCATGGTCTTTACAAATCGGGTGATTGACAAAAAGCAGCTGAAAAAACTCATTTCCTGGTCTTTTGAGCATTTTGGCACGGCTAGAACCTCACAGATGGCCGACCGGATGAAGGATTTAGGCTTTCGGTATGCGACCCGAGCGGGCGTTTCGATTAGTGTTGAAGATTTGCAAGTGCCAGCTGAGAAGCGGGGGTTGCTGGATGCGGCGGACGAAGAAATTCGGACCACTGAGGAACGCTATACCCGTGGCGAAATCACTGAGGTAGAGCGCTTCCAGAAGGTGATTGATACCTGGAACGGTACGAGTGAAGAACTCAAGAACCAGGTCGTCAAAAACTTTAAGGAAAATAATCCACTGAACTCGGTCTACATGATGGCGTTCTCTGGTGCCCGCGGCAATATTTCTCAGGTGCGCCAGCTGGTGGGTATGCGTGGCCTGATGGCGAATCCTCAAGGGGAAATCATTGACCAGCCGATTCGCACTAACTTCCGAGAAGGGCTGTCAGTGACGGAGTATGTCATCTCTTCCTATGGGGCGCGGAAAGGGTTGGTAGATACGGCCTTAAGAACGGCTGACTCAGGCTATCTTACCCGCCGCTTGGTGGATGTTTCCCAAGATGTGATTATTCGTGAAGGCGATTGTGGCACTGAGCGCGGCATTCCTCTGGGCAGCATGATGGCGGGTGAGAAGGTGTTGATCCCCCTCTCCGATCGCTTGCTGGGCCGCGTCCTAGCCGAAGATGCTGTGCATCCTGAAACAGGTGAAATTGTGGCGCGTCGTAACGATGCGCTGTCTCAGCACCTGGCAGATGAGATCTACGAGGCAGTGGGTGATTTGGGCGAGGTGATGGTGCGATCTGCCCTCACCTGTGAAGCCACGCGGTCAGTGTGTCGCCATTGCTATGGCTGGAGCTTGGCCCACTCTGAAATGGTCGATTTGGGCGAAGCGGTCGGCATTATTGCGGCGCAGTCGATTGGCGAACCGGGGACGCAGCTGACGATGCGGACCTTCCACACGGGCGGCACCTTTACCGGCGAAATGGCTCCGCAGGTCCGCGCTAAGCGGAACGGTGTTGTGGAGCTACCGGCGAAACTGAAGAGCCGGGCTTTCCGTACGCGTCATGGCGAAGATGCCTTAGTGCTGGAAGGGGCGGGCAAAATTGTCGTGCAGGGCGAAACCAGTGGTAAGCAAACGGAGTCTTTGCCCCAGGGTGCCATTATGTTTGTTAACCATGGCGATCGCGTGGTTAAGGATCAGCTATTGGCTGAGATGCCCACCTCTAGCCGCATCCGGAAGGTGACTGAGAAAGCCACGAAGGATGTAAACAGTGACCTATCCGGTGAGGTGCAGTTTGCCGGACTGGTGCAAGAAGAAAAGATTGACCGCCAGGGCAATACCACCCGCTTAGCACAGCGAGGCGGTTTGATTTGGGTGTTGTCGGGTGAGGTGTATAACCTGCCCCCCAATGCCGAGCCGGTGGTACAAAACGGCGATCGCATTGTCCCTGACAGCATCATTGCGGAGACCCGCCAAGTGACGGAGCGTGGTGGCTTAGTGCGACTGCCGGAAGTCGTGGAAGGCAAAGACGCACGAGAAGTTGAGGTGATCACCGCATCCGTGCTGCTGGATCAGGCCGAAGTCAAGATGGAGAGCGGTCAAGGGGGCGAGCACTACATCATTGAAACGGCTAACGGTCAGCGTTTTTCTTTGATTGCCACCCCCGGAACCAAGTTGGTGAACAATGGCGTGGTCGCCGAGATGGAAGATACGGCGTATCAAACCAGCACGGGCGGCATGATCAAGTACTCTGGGCTCGAAGCAGCGAAGAAAGGGAAAGGTAAGCAGGGCTATGAGGTCACGAAAGGGGGGCAGCTGCTGTGGATTCCGGAAGAAACCCACGAAGTGAATAAGGATCTCTCTCTCCTGTTGGTCGAGGACGGTCAGTATGTCGAGGCCGGTACAGAAGTGGTCAAAGACATCTTCTGTCAAAGCAGCGGTGTGGTTGAGGTCACCCAGAAGAACGATATTCTAAGGGAAATCGTCATCAAGCCGGGCGACCTGCACATGGCCGATAACCCGGAAGCCGTGATGGAACGTGATGGCACCATCGTGCCGCCTGGTGAAACGCTGATGGCGGGACTTACGACCTCAGCTCTCAGTTACGTGGAATTCTTAGAATCACCGGAAGGCCCTGCCCTGCTGGTGCGCCCGGTCGAAGAATATACGGTGCCGGATGAGCCGCCAGTGCCCAGTCAAGATTCCACCAGTGATTCGGGCTGTCACATTCGACTCCGGGCCATGCAGCGGATTTCTTTCAAGGACGGCGATCGCGTTAAGTCGGTGGAGGGGCAAGACCTGCTACGGACTCAGCTAGTGCTTGAGATCGGTGAGGAATCGTCTCACCTGGAAGCTGACATTGAGCAGGTACCCGACGAAAACGATCCTGACGTGATGCGTTTACAGCTGGTGATTTTGGAATCGATCATCATTCGTCGTGATGTGATTGCTGACCAAACCCAAGGCAGCACCCTGACACGAATTTTAGTTGAAGAAGGACAGCAGATTGGGCCCGGTGCTGTGGTTGCCCGCACCGAGATTCAATGTAAAGAAGAAGGCGAAGTCCGAGGGATTCGCGAAGGCACCGAGGCGATTCGCCGAATTTTGGTCGTGCGTGAAAACGATCTCGTACAGCTAGCGCTTGACGGCAAGCAACCTTCGGTTGCGGTGGGTGATCTCGTGGTTGACGGCAGTGAGGTCGCGCCGGGAATGGTGCTAGAGGAATCGGGTCAGGTTACAGAAATTACCGATGCCTACATCAAACTCCGCATTGCTCGCCCCTACCGGGTATCAACGGGTGCCGTCCTGCATATTGAAGACGGTGACTTGGTACAGCGGGGTGACAGCCTGGTGTTGCTGGTGTTTGAGCGCGCTAAAACGGGCGATATCATTCAGGGCTTACCGCGGATTGAGGAGCTATTAGAAGCTCGGAAACCGAAGGAAGCTTGCGTGTTGGTCGAGCGACCGGGTACCACTCAGGTCGTCTTTACCGATGACGAAACTGCCAATGTCAAGGTGGTGGAAGAGGACGGCGTTGTAGCCGAGTATCCGCTCAATCCGGGGCAAAACTTACTCATCAACGACGATCAGTACGTTGTTGCTGCTGAGCCGCTCACGGATGGCCCAGCCAACCCCCACCAAATTCTGGAAATCTTCTTCAAGTATCACTTGTCTCAGGGTGAAGGCACCCATGGTTCAGCGATGAAGGCACTCCAGGAGGTTCAAACTTTCTTGGTGAACGAAGTGCAGTCGGTTTATCAATCTCAAGGGGTCGATATTTCAGACAAGCATATCGAAGTGATTGTGCGTCAGATGACCTCTAAGGCCCGGATCGAAGATGGTGGCGACACCACGATGCTGCCAGGTGAACTGATGGAAATTTATCAGATTGAGCAGGTCAATGAAGCGATGGCGATTACTGGGGGAGCCCCAGCGGAATATACGCCAGTCCTGTTGGGTATTACTAAAGCCTCTCTGAATACAGATAGCTTTATCTCAGCGGCGAGCTTCCAAGAGACGACTCGAGTGCTAACTGAGGCCGCCATTGAGGGTAAATCTGACTGGCTGCGCGGTTTGAAAGAGAACGTGATCATTGGGCGTTTGATTCCTGCTGGTACAGGCTTTAACGCTTATGAAGAACCGGCACCCATCCTCGATGCAGAGGAGGGCGTGGGCTTTGACGGAGCCATGATTGACGATGCAATGGCTCGTGACGTGGTGTTAGATGACGAATCGGCTCGAAGCTATAAGCTAGAGAGCGGTTTAGGTCTCTTGAAGGATGATGAGATGGTGGGATTCTCTAAGCCCGGCGACGCTGCGGCTGACAACGGCGGTGAAACCCCCCCTCCGAATGGTGCCGGGCTGGATGATGACAATCTGCTAATTGACGACAGCAGCGACATTATCTAGCGTCTACGATCACCTCACTGCCGATCAAAAAGGAGTCCTCACCTGAGGACTCCTTTTTTGCTGTTTGGCAAGCAGCCGTTGCGATCGGCCAAAGCGATTTCAGTAATAAAAATCCATTAGCCGGGGCGTTACGCTGCTGCTAGTATCATGGCTCTGCCAACGCTCACAACATCCGGCAGGTGACAGTCTGCTAAAGTCCGCCAATGCGACCGGGCGGCCAAAAGCGGACGACCGCCTTACCAATAATATTGTCGGCAGGGACAAACGACTCCGTCTCCCAAGCGTGACTATCGTAGCTGCTGTTGCGATTGTCGCCCAACACCAAATAGGCCTCTGGAGGGACGGTCTCAGGTCCCCAGCTATAGTCAGGCTCAGCCTTAATATAGTCTTCTTCCAGAGCGTTGCCGTTGACAAAGACCGTCCCGTTGGCAACTTCTACCGTATCGCCGGGGAGGCCAATTACGCGCTTAATGAAGGCATCTCGCCGCTTATCTTTGTCAAAGAGGCTTTCTGGCGGCCAGAACACAATGATGTCACCGCGTCCGGGAGGGTTGAGGTGGTAACTGATTTTTTCAATAACGAGGCGATCGTTGATTTCCAACGTGGGTTCCATAGAGCCAGAAGGAATGTAGCGAGCTTCTGCAACGAAGGTGCGAATGCCTAGTGCTAAAACGACACTCAAACCCAGGGTTTGTAACCCTTCAACGACGGGGTTGGTAGAGCGATCAGCAGCCTGGTTATTGGAGGTTTCCGATGTTTTCGGAGGCTGGGGGAAGTCAGTCATATTGGTCACAGCGTCCGTGAACGGTTCCACGAATATAGCCTATTGATCATACTTCATCCATAGCCTTTCCCATCCGGTCAGTGACCAGCTGTACAACCGGTCAATCTTCATTGCGCGGCGCGAAGGGTAACCGTTCCTCGTTGTCATTCTGATCAATGGTTCCTCGACCAAAGCCCTCTCGGGCGGTAGCGACGATCGCCTAGATACCGCTGCTATCCGTAGAAGCACAGCAGTTGCAGGCAATTAAGTAGGCGCTAGTTTTAGAGATGAGCCCCGTGGTGAACGCCAGATGATCTGAGGCGTCACGCCAGGGTGGGGGACTTCTAACTGATAACGGTATGGGTGAGGGGCAATGGGGAGCTTGCTTTAACCGCGAATTCGATGCGTCGATGCGGGGGCGATCGCCGACCTTTGGGGATAATGGGTCATCACCTGCGGATAGAACAGTTATGTTACCTGCTTTGACGGCACCGCTGAAGACAGAACGGGTTGCGGTCACGATTGAGCAGCTACCACTGGCGCTGCATGGCACCACCGTGGCCCAGCTTTCCGATTTTCATTTTGACGGGTATAGTCTGTCGCCCTCACTGCTGCAAACGGCGATCGCCCAGTGCAATCATCTGGCCCCCGATCTAGTGGTGCTGACGGGCGATTTTAATACCCGCAATCCGTCCGATATTGATGCGCTGACGGTCTACATACAGCATTTGCGCAGTCGTTTGGGGGTCTATGCCGTCTTGGGTAACCATGATTCCCCCAGCGCCAGGGTGAGACGGCGCGTGCAGCAGGCCCTAGCTGCCGTGGAGGTTGTTCCCCTCTGGAATGACATTGCCTATCCCTGGGGCGATCGCCTACCCCTGGTGGGACTGGCGGATATCAGCTCACCCGACTGTCAACCGGAGCCGCTGCTGGCCCAACTGCCCCCCAGTACGCCGCGGTTGGTGTTGGCCCATAACCCGGACACGATGGATAAACTCCGGTCATCCCGCGCTGATTTGGTGCTGTCGGGCCACACCCACGGCGGACAAGTCACTCTGCCTGGGGGGATTCCCGCGCCTAGCCTATTGAAGGAGCTG
>CALCPB010000119.1 GCA_937897665.1 uncultured Halomicronema sp.
GAAAATCTGACATAGCCCCTTTTTCAAGGGGGCGGCGACAGCGGGGGATACTAAAGATCACGCTAAACAGATACCAGGTGAAGACTTACTGTCTGTGGCACCTTTCCTAACTTTTGGCGAAGTCTGCTCAGAGGCCTGGGGAAGGGGGGGCTCGGCAGGCTACAATTTGCGGCTGGCTTTAGACCCTAAAACAAGCAATCGGAGTCGTTGGGGATGAGCGCCCCCAACGACTCCGATAATAATTTCAATGATTGTCAGTTTGATTGCTCACCAGTTTGAGCAATCGGTCAGGGAGCTCCAGCCTGTCTCCGCTAACCGATCGCTCAGTCAGCGGCCTCGCAGTCAGCGAACTTACTCGAAGTGAACGCGGGAACTTGCAAAGCCTGAATCACGCAGATAGCCGTTCCATTCTTGAGCGATCCCATGATCGTCATACGGCCCGATGGCGACGTGGGGGCCACGGGGGGCAGTGCGAGTGCGCACCAGGCTACTCGGCGCGCCGAGGGCAACCAGTTCGCGTGCAATGCCCGACAACTCACTGACGCCAGCGGGAACCACGACATAGTAACCAGAGGGCAGCGACTCATTCACAATGGTCGGTGCGGTCAAGGGCGGCGCTGGCGTCCCTGCTGGTGACGTGATGGGAAAAGGCGGCGGGAAGGCCGCAGAAGATGCGGGAGCCGTTTGAAACGGTGCAGCCTGACCAAATTCGATGGAGGCGGGTGTTGCCGCCACCGAGCTCACTGGGACTGCAGTGGGATAGGACAAATCGTAATTAGCGGGTGCTGCCACGGCGATCGGAGTCCCGGTAAAGGTACTTGTTTGCACCTCAGCGCCAATGCCAAAGTTGGCTAGTTCATCGGCCCGCACTTGCGCATTTTGATAGGAGCTAAAGCGTCCGGCCTGAATAACGGAGCGGCCATCAACAAAGTTGACAAAGGCCCCTGGCTCGACTTGGCGCACCTGTTGCAGTAACTGATCGCTGCTACCGCTAATCAGCACCAAATATTGTTCACCGGTCGTCGAAGACACGCCGCTGTTAGCCGGTAAGGGGGGCAGCGGTGTGGGCAAAGCCTGAGCGATCATCGGCACGGTGGGTTCTGATGAGGTCAAGCCCGGCTGAGCGATCGCTACGGCCAGCGTGGCCGCTGCGAGGCTACAGCCCAAGAGCCGAACCCTGGAATCCGTTGAGATGGCCGGACGAACATGATGAATAGAGCGGGGCAGAGTTGTTGAACGTGATGTAAGCCAAAGGGGGAATTTCATATGACCGACTCAGCTTGCAGCTGATGGCGAGAGGGCACTGTCACAGTGGGGCTGTGGGAGCTAATTCGCAATGTCAATCTGGCCAAGCCGACATCCTGCAATTTAGCTGGCGGTGAGCGCCAGTCGATAGCAAGCGCAAAGGCTTTACAGGCAGAGGGCGGACAGACAAATTGCCAATTATCTCGGGCTGACCTCGGCCTTCCTACGAACAGTCGAGGCGAATGCTAGCCTAGGATAGTTACATTCATAGAAAATTTCCAGACTTTTTTGAAGATGAGCAAAATTGTTGTGGGCCTCTCCGGCGGGGTCGATAGTTCTGTAGCCGCCGCAACATTGCATCATCAAGGTCATGACGTCATTGGTCTGACCCTTTGGTTGATGAAGGGCAAGGGTCAATGCTGCTCCGAAGGTATGGTTGATGCCGCTCAACTTTGTGAAGAGCTCGGCGTTCCCCACCATATTGTGGATAGTCGCGAAACGTTTCAGAGCAATATTGTGGATTATCTGGTGGCCGGTTATGAGGCGGGGATCACGCCGCTGCCCTGCTCACAGTGCAATCGCTCGGTGAAGTTTGGCCCCATGCTCCACTACGCTCTTACCGAGCTGGGGGCCGACGCGATCGCCACGGGCCACTATGCGCGGGTGCAATTTAACCCCGACACCCAGCGTCACGAGCTGCTGCGGGCAATTGATCGCAACAAAGATCAGTCTTACTTTCTTTATGACTTGACCCAAGAGATGTTGGCGTCGCTGCATTTCCCGTTGGGGGAGCAAACCAAAGCGGAAACTCGTCGTCTAGCCAGTGAGTTAGGCCTGCACACGGCCACCAAGCCAGAAAGCCAAGATCTCTGCCTCGTCGAGCAACATGGCTCGATGGGCAGCTTTCTAGATAAATATCTTGCCCCGAAGCCAGGAGACATTGTCGATACTCAAGGACGGGTTTTAGGGCGTCATACGGGCATTCACCATTACACCATTGGTCAGCGCAAAGGCTTAGGTGTCGCTGCCGCGCATCCCCTTTATGTGGTTGCTCTAGATGTTGGGCGTAATCAAGTGATTGTGGGCGATCGGGCCAGTGTCAACTATCCCGACTGTACCGCCCACCGCGTAAACTGGGTTTCGACAGTGACGCCCTTAGAGCCGCTGCGAGCAACGGTCCAAATTCGCTATCGCTCGGCAGCGGTCGCCGCGACGATTTGGCCCCTTGCGGAGGCCGCCTCAACGAGTTCGGCAGGGGCGCGAGTCAAGGTTGTGTTCGATGAGCCGCAGTTTGGGGTGACTCCTGGTCAAGCTGCCGTTTGGTACGACGGCGATCGGGTTTTAGGAGGGGGCATCATTGAGCCCTTGCCGGTGCAGCACCGATTGGCTGCGGCCCTGGCGCAGACGAGTCAGGCGGAATCATGATGTTAGTCGCTCAGACTCTCTCGGTGTAAATGCCGATTGCCATCCCGTGATTGGGCATATTGAACGCGACTACTGTGCAGTTTGAGAGGTCAGTGTTTTGACAACGACACCCGAAATCAATAGCGCCCACGGGGGCACCCTAGTTCACCGCATTGCCACCCCTGAAGCGCGTGAGAACTTTCTGGAAGCAGGCGCATCGATGCCCCGTGTGGTGCTCGATGAGCGCGCCGTTTCTGATTTAGTCATGATTGCGATCGGCGGGTTTAGCCCCCTAGACGGCTTTATGGGGCGCGCCGATTACGATACGGTAGTGACTGACATGCGCATGGCTAATGGCCTGCCGTGGGCGATTCCGGTTACCTTATCGGTGGATGCGGCGATCGCTGAGCCCCTCAAAGAAGGCACCCTGATTCGCCTCGATGACGCCCAGGGTGAATTTGTTGGGGTTTTAGAACTGACTGAAAAATACCGCTACGACAAAGCCAAAGAAGCGATCAACGTCTATCGCACCGACGAAGAAAAGCATCCCGGCGTCAAAGTGGTCTATGAGCAGGGTGCCGTCAATTTGGCCGGGCCGGTGTGGTTGTTAGAGCGCGATCCTCATCCGCTGTTTCCCAGCTATCAGATTGATCCCGCCGTCTCTCGGGTGATGTTTGCTGAGCGGGGCTGGAAGACTGTAGTGGGTTTTCAGACCCGCAACCCGATTCACCGCGCCCACGAATATATTCAAAAATGTGCTCTAGAAATTGTCGATGGCCTGTTCCTACATCCCCTTGTCGGGGCGACTAAGCAAGACGATATTCCCGCCGATGTGCGGATGCGGTGCTACGAAATTATGATGGAGCACTATTTTCCGCAAAATCGGGTGATTTTAGCGATTAACCCTTCAGCAATGCGGTACGCTGGCCCTAGAGAAGCTATTTTCCATGCTCTCGTCCGCAAAAATTATGGTTGCACGCACTTTATTGTGGGTCGTGATCATGCTGGGGTGGGTGACTATTACGGCACTTACGATGCTCAGCACATCTTTGAGGAGTTTGGACCTGACGAGCTGGGTATCACTCCCCTGAAGTTTGAGCATGCTTTTTACTGCACTCGTACCCACACGATGGCAACGACTAAAACCAGTCCTAGCCAGCCCGAAGAGAGAGTGCATTTGTCGGGCACCAAAGTGCGTGAGATGCTGCGTCGGGGTGAACTCCCCCCTCCTGAGTTCTCTCGCCCTGAAGTGGCTGCCGAACTGGCTCGAGCTATGCGGGTCGCTCAAGAAGTCTAGAAAAGGGATTGCCCTGCGGTGATGCTGGGACGACGAGATTTTTTGCAGCGGTTGAGTGCCGCCCTAGCGGTGCTCGGCATTACCGATATGACCCTGGCGGGCTGGTCTGCCGCTTACCAAACCGCCCTCGCTGAGTCAAATCGTTGTCTCGCCGTCCTCATCGGCATTAACGCTTATCCTGCTGGCGTGCGGCAGGTGGATCCGGTTGAGCGGTCTGCCTTTCTGCAAGGCGCGCTGGTGGATGTGGAACTGCAGCGGGAGCTGCTAATCAGTCGCTTCGGCGTTTTACCGTCCAACATTGTCACATTGACGAACGACACCGCCACCGTTAACCAGATTCTGGAAACGGTTCAAGGGCATTTGGTGGCTCAGGCTAAGCCGGGCGATACGGTCATGGTGCATTTTAGTGGGTTAGGCGGTCAGGTGCAGTTGTCGTCAGGGGCGGCCACGACCGGCCGCTTACCGGCGTTAGTGGCAGTCGACAGCCAGTTACCGTCTACTGCGTCAGCGGGCATTCAAGATTTGTTTGAAGAAAGCATCGCTCAGCTGCTGCGGGGGCTGAAAGGCGTCAAGGTGGTGACGGTGATCGATGCGGGTACGGTGGCTCACCCGACCTTGTTGCGAGGTAACTTTCGAGTGCGATCGCGCCTCGTGACCCCCATCGGGGCTTGGCAGGCTCCCTTTGATACTCGTCTCACTGAGCCCCACCAATCGTTGACTCAGCTGGCAACTAGTTGGCCGGGATATTTGTTGCGAGCAGGCTTGACCGGTGCGCCCGTCCTTGAAGGCAGCTGGAAAGGCTTTAGCGCCGGGCTGTTTACCTATGCGTTGACACAGCAACTCTGGACGAGCCTGCCGGCCCAAAAGCAGCAGTGGTTTATCTACAACGTTGATCGCAAGTTATCGGCTTGGACGGGGACTCACCAGTCTCCCCAACTGTTGGGCAAACAGGCCAGCAAAAAACAAGGTTTACCCCTGCTATCGGGGCGGTTACCCCAGCCCGCTGCCCACGGTGTCATTAAAACGATTGACATGCCCAACCGCACGGCTACTTTGTGGCTCGGGGGGCTACCGACGATATTGCTGCCTTACTGTGATTTGGGGCTACAGCTGCAGCCTTTGCCGACCTTGCCTCAATCGGCAGCGCTACCCCAGGGGACATTGACCGTTAAAGCGCTGGCGGGATTGCAGGCCAAAGCCACCCTGATTGCTCCTCAAGACTTGTCAGTTGGGGTGCCATTAGTGGAGATCGAGCGCCGGTTTCCGAAAGAGATTGTACTGACGATCGCCCTCGACCCCATCCTCGAGCGGATTGAACTGGTGGATGCCACCAGCGCCCTCGCCGGCTTGCCGTACATTACGACCACGGCCCCTGGCGAAAAACCGGTGGACTGTGTGTTTGGCAAGGGCACGTTTATTCGCCGCTCGGTCGCCCAACTGACCGCAGACGAAGAGACATCCGGGACCAATCAGTCAGAGGATGCCCTCGCCCCCTCCGCCCAGCCCGGGTATGCCCTGTTTAATCCTGAAGGGTCTTTAATTGCGGGGACTGCGGCAGAGGATGAAGAAGCTGTGAAAACCGCCGTCAGCCGCCTGCATGGGGCGCTGCGCAGTTTGTTGGCGGTCAAAATGCTACGGCTCACGGTGAACGCAATTGCCTCCCAACTGCCGCTCCGACTCACCTTAGAAACGCGCGCGCCCAATGGTCAACTCTGGCTACTCGAAGAGACCCTACGATCGCGCCAACTAACTAGCGCCGATTCCGCCAATCCTCAGCAACTATCACCGAGAGAGCGCACGCTGGGCGATCGTGATGAACCGACTCAGCTGTGTCTGCTCAACTCCGGCGCGGTGCGGCTGTATTACCTCATCATCAGTGTGGCTGACAACAGTCGATTATCCGTGTATTGTCCGCCTGCTAGTGTCTCTGAGGGCAGTGAGCCTACCAGTAGCACCATCGCCGAGGCGAGTCGCCTACCGGCTCGGCAGGTAGTGGTGTTTCCCCAACTGCAAGATAGTGCCTTTTCCCTGCAGCCGCTGCCGACAATGGCGGTGTTTGCGATTGCGGCTACCCACCCCTTTACCGAAACGTGGAAAGCCATTCGCACTCCAGAGTTTCGGCCGCTGATCGATCAGTGGTCAACGGTGCCGGAACCGTTGGAGATGGCCAAAGCCTTATTTAACGATTTGAGCTATGCCAGTGCACAATCAGCTGACGAGACCTCAGAAGACACCGACCCCTTGACCGTGCTGCGATCGTCAGCCTGGGCAACGCTGCCGCTTTAAGGTGTGAGCGAACAGTGCCGCTGCCGAATCGTGTTCCCCTACGGCATTCAATCTGTCGCAGAATACTATTCGTGAAGGACTAGGCCCTGTACACCTGGCCATAAATCAGAGCGCAAAGGTTTGTCGCGTCAAGATTCTTGAACCTCTTTTAGGAAAGCAACGTCTATCTTCCAAGGTGTACTACGAGAGCCATGAGTAGCAGCGTTAGAGGATAGATGGCTTGGGTATTCTGAAATGGGGAAATCAGAAAATCTACTGACGAGCATGAGGCGCATCGTTAGCTTCCTACAGCTTCACCTTCAATGGATGGTGCCCTCGGCCAGTGGCCAGCCGACTTCATCTTAGTCTAGTGTCAGTCGTCTGCTCTCAGTTGATGAAAGTTGCCCCAATTGAAACTTGAATAAAGTAAAATTTCTCGCGTGAAATTGTGCTCGATTCGACTATTTTAATCTCTGAAAAATTGAAACAGGTGAAGTGAGCGAATCCAATTTATGCAGATTACTTTTCATTACATGCAGATAGACCAACGTTGCTTTTATTCATCAGCTATGGGAAATCCTAGATAATTCCACCTCAAAAATCACTGACACCGACTCGTTATTTCAGAAGCTCCCTTGAACGGTTGGTTAATGCTGCTAAGACGATTGATTCTTTTATGCTTCTTGCTTGTTCTAGGTGATTTTATCTATTCAATTTCGTTGTAATCAAATTTGGCTTGGCTTTTCAAAGGTCTAAATCATGAATGAAGGTATTTATATCCTGGCCAATGATGTTGTCTTTGATCAACTGGTTGCTTTGGTCAATAGCATCAGAGTCAACACTAAGAAGATGTATCCTATTTGCATCATTCCCTATGATGACCGCCTTGATAAAACTAGGCAGTATGCTGAAGGATGTGATGCAGTCAGCTTGCTTGACGATGTAGCCTTGATTGAGCGATGGGAAGCTTTTTCGGCTGAGATCTGGCAGCACAGTCCTGCAGCCATAAAGGACTGGCAAGAGCGAGGCCTAGAGGGTGTCAGTAGAATGGGGATGCATCGGCGATTTTGTGCATTTGAAGGCCCTTTTGAACGCTATATTTACTTAGATGCTGACACCTTGGTCTTAAATGATCTGGATATCATTTTTGATAAGCTAGATGACTACGACTGGGTTGTTTATGACTTTCAATATAAAGATATCACTCATGTTTTTGATGCTAGCTCTTCCAAACTGAAACATGTTTTCTCTGAAGGTCAGCTAGAATCCATTTTTTGTGCAGGGATGTACGCATCGAAGCGTAATATCTTTAGCCAGAGTCAGCTAGATTGGCTACTCGAGCAGCTTAAAGAAGAAGCAGAAATTCTCTACTACAATGGCCCCGATCAATCAATTGTTAACTATATGACATTGAAGTTGGAGATAGATGTTTGCAATTTATCAAAAACTTTAGCAGAGCAAGAAGTCACTGGCTGCTGTGTGACTTCCCCTCATTTCGAACAAAAAAATGGCTACTTGCTTGATAAAGGCGTTCGATTGACATACTTACACTATATTGGGATTTCTTCTAAGGTGTTTAAGCGCTTATGTCAAGGAGAGAATTTGGACTTTCCCTATCGTGATATCTTTCTTCACTATCGATATTTAAATGCCCCAGAGGATCTTCCGGATTTTAATGAACCCCTCAGATCCTACCAACCTCCTCAACCATCTATAACAAAAAAGCTCAAGAGAAAATTCTCAAAAATTTTTGGTAATGACTGAAAGCATCTATGGCTTTCTGCTGCTGAGGCCGGCCTGTTGAAGATGCCGTAAATATAAAAGACATTGGCCAATAGAGAGAGTATGTTTCCATGAGAAAAATAAGTAAGTTTGTTTTTAATTCCCATCAGCCAACCTATAGCTTACTAGAGCGAGCCTATCGAAAGCTGAGAAGACAATACGAACCTGAGATAGATAAGCATTATCGTGAAAGAGAAGTTGCAGACTATTTGTTGATTTCTCAGACTAATTGTGGTCGGACGTGGTTGAGAATTCTTCTCGGGCGAGTGATGCAAGTCACTTATTCTGTAGAAAAGGTTAATCTACATTATCTGTACTCTTTCTCTGAACTCAATCCTAATCTGCCATCAATCAAGGCAATCCACGAAAGATATGGGCAATTTGGTTCTTATGAGACTAAGAAAATCATTCTGTTAGTTCGTGATCCACGTGATGCCTTGGTGTCTCGATATCATCAGCACAAGCATGAATATCCTAGTTATCAGGATATCAATGATTTTATTTTAAATAGCTCTGAGCTTTTGTCGTACATAGAAGACTACAACTTGTGGTGGCAGAATAGCCATGAATTAGCAGGTTTGCTCGTTGTTCGATATGAAGATATGAGAGCCAATACTCAATATGAGCTGACGAGAGTGCTGGACTTTTTAGAGATAGAAGCTGAGCCTGCGACTATTGCCGATGCGGTAGAATATGCCTCCTTTAAGAATATGCGATCAATTGAGGCCAAAGGCTCTTCTGAGGTGAGGGCAGGAGTTCTGAGAACTTCAGCTATCCAGGGTGGAGTTCTTTCTGATCAAAACTCTCTAAAGGTGAGGAAGGGGAAGGTCGGTGGCTATAAAGAAGAGCTGTCTTCAGAAGTCGTGAACTTTATGGATGATTTGGTTCGAGAAAAGTTGAATTCAAGTTATGGATATACTTAGGTCTAAGTTTAGATGCTGAATAATATTTTGGAGTGAATCAAGAATGACTCGTGGTGTCTATTTTGTTGCAAACGATCGCGTCTTTGATCAAGCTATCGCACTCCTCACGAGCTTGCGTTTACAAGATCCAGATATTCCTGTATTCATGGTTCCGTTTGATCAAAATTATGATCAGGTTTGGGAAATTTGCAAGGATCAGTTCAACATTCAGTTGTTTCCAGACTTGGAATTCCTAGACAAACTTACTCAAGATATTGCCGAAATTTTTCCTCGAGATTTTCTCAAGCTGCCTAACAAGATGCGCAAGTTAAGCCTCTGGTTTGGCCCCTTAGATGAGCTTGTCTACATTGATACTGATATCCTTCTTTTTCAAACTGTCAAAAACAGCTTGAATTATCTTGAAAAAGCTGACTTTTTTTGCTGTGATTTTCAGCGCCAAGGGCGTGGATTGGCAGAAGTTTTTAC